>JAOZOM010000200.1 GCA_029933275.1 Anaerolineales bacterium
GCTTCTTCGCGGTGAAAAGCAAAGCTTTACTGAGTTTTCAGTATTTTCCTAAAAATAGGCACATTTTAATGCGCATAAACCTTCTTTTTTGATATTTCGGCAAAATTTCGCGTAATCGCCCACAGATTTTTGCGAGTTTGGCTAAAAAGAAATTGACGTTCTTGCTTTGATAAGCTATGACCATGTTCTAATCCATGGCCAAATTGTCAGGCAACTAGAAATAAAAATGCTATAATCCTCCTATGCAAAAAATAACCAAGTGGATTGTCCCCCTCGCCGCGCTCTTCGCTATCGCCGCCTTCCTCTATATCGCCCCACCCGGCTTGCTCGGCAAAGCGGATGCAGTCGGCTACGCTGTCTGTCATCGCATCAGCGAACGCTCTTTTCACATCGGCGAACGTCAACTCCCGATGTGCGCCCGTGACACCGGCACCTTTACCAGCGCGGGCGTGACCCTGCTTCTGCTTGCCCTCATCAAGCCCAAACGCGGCGGGATGCCAGCCAAGAAAATCGCCATTGCGCTCGGCATTTTTTTCCTCATCTGGGCGGTGGATGGTTCAAATTCCTACCTCTATCTCATTAAACAGACCTACGAAGGCGCGTTCCCGAAAATCCCGAATATCTATATTCCCAACAATACTTTACGCCTTTTGACTGGTACGGGAATGGGGATGGGAATGGGTGCAGTTCTTTATGCCGCCTTCAACCAGACCGCGTGGAAAAAGCTGGATATGCGTCCCGCCCTCGTTTCATGGCGTGATTTGGGCTTGCTCGTTGGTATCATGCTTCTCGTGGATATCGGCATTTTATCCGGTTCTGTTTTTATCCTCTACCCAATCGCTTTGATCAGCGTTTTTGGCGTACTCACGCTTCTCACCCTCATCTTCAGCACCGTTTGGATGATGATTATGCGCGAAGAAAACAGCTTCACCTTCCTCCGCCAAATGTGGATTGCCCTCTCCGCGGGATTAACCCTTGCCCTCATCATGCTCATCGTCATCGATATCCTCCGCTTCCGCATGACCGGTACTTGGGGGGCGTTCCCCTTGGGATAAGAGAATCAAGAGGGGCAAAAGTGACCAGAGCTAGAAAGGCACGACATGAATGTCGTATTACGAAAAAAAACTACCTACTCTGCGAAATCTGCGGATGAAAAAAGGACTCAAAAATGGAACTCCTCACCGGCGTCTTCTCTGCCTTCGGGCTATCAGCCAGCGCAGGGTTAAACGCGTATATTCCACTTTTAGTTGTTTCCCTCCTCGCCAAATTTACCGACCTCATCAAACTCCACTCCCCTTGGGATACCCTCACAAGTTGGTGGGTAATTGCTCTCCTCGTTGTACTTGGCGGAATCGAGTTTTTCGTCGACAAAATCCCCGCTGTAAATCATATTAACGATATCCTCCAAACCTTTGTCCGCCCCGTTGCAGGAGCGATTGTCTTCGCCGCGAGCGCAAAAGTGGTCACAGACCTTAGCCCGATTCTGTCGATGATCGCGGGGCTGCTCGTAGCCGGAAGCGTGCATACGGTCAAGTCCGTTGCGGTGCGACCCGCGCTCACCGCCGCGACTGCCGGGGTAGCGAATACCCCTGTCAGCATCGCGGAGGATGTCATATCCACATTTTTATCCATTTTGGCTATTCTAATTCCCATAATTATTGGTATTATTCTAGTGTTATTTACATCCACCTTTATTTGGTGGAAGTGGCGTAAAGCAAACGCTGCGAAACCGATCTAATCGCTTTTATCAAAAGGAGAAAAAAATGAGTCAAGAACCCATTTATCAACAAACGCCAACACCTCCGCCCGTAGCACCCAATAGCACAATGGCAATGGTCAGCATGATCTCTGGCATTGTCGGCTGGACAGTTGCCCCTCTGCTCGGCTCGCTCGTTGCTATTATTACAGGACATGCGGCAAAAAGAGAAATCAAGGAAAATATGGGGCAACTTGGCGGCGATGGCATGGCAACGGCTGGGCTTGTGATGGGCTATTTACAGCTTATCCCCTCTGTGCTTTGTGTTTGCACTATCGGTGTAATGCTTGCGATGGGAATGAGCATTCCCATCCTTGATAGCATACTCAATTTTTAATCTAGCCACCTGACACTTTGACTGAACTGTTTCTCAAATCTCACGCAAAGGCGCAAAACCGCTAAGAAAAACTTAAAAACTTTGCGTCTTAGCGGCTTTGCGTGAGACAATAAACGCAAATTATGAAACTGTCATGTCACTAGTTTTTAATCTAATTTTTGGAGGTTTTTATGAACGACAATCCTGTTCCCCCGCTTGAAGAAGAAAAGAAAAGCAATCTGCCCCTTATTCTCGGCATCGGTGCCATTGTTTTATGTTGCTGTATTGTTGTCGCCGGAGCCAGTGCTTGGTGGCTCTGGAATAACGGCGATGAACTTATGGGCATCAGCCAACAGTTTATTCTTGCTACTATCTAAAAAAAAGGCTTCCGTAAGGAAGCCTTTTTTATCCCAGAACCTGCATCTTTTCAATCTCCAAATTAACCTTTTCCCCCACTTGCGGCGGATCAGGGAGATAAAAATAAAACCCCTTTTCTAAAATAACACGATAACGATTTTGTTGAAAGCGGATATCATCCACGCGCCCGTGTAATGGAGATGAATCACCTCCTAGCTTCACATCTTCAGGGCGGATTAAGAGCGTCACGCGCGCGTTTTTCGCTTGCCTCCTCGCGGGAGGCATTTTTATTTTCCCTAACACCGTCTCTACGAAACCGCCCTCGAGCATTTTGCCCTCAAGCACATTCCCCGCGCCCAAAAACGATGCCACCCATCCATCAACGGGGTTTGCATACACCGCCGCCGGTGCGCCCTCCTGAGCAATCTGCCCCTCGTGGAGCAGCATCACGCGGTCGGCAATGGTGAAGGCTTCTTCTTGGTCATGAGTCACATACACCGCCGGGACGCGGCTCTCGCGTAAAATTTCGCGCAACTCCGCTAAAAGATACTCGCGCAGTTTGCGATCTAATGCGCCGAGCGGCTCATCAAAAAGCAATAATCGTGGACGAGGAGCTAAAGCCCGCGCCAACGCCACTCGCTGCTGCTCCCCGCCAGAAAGATCGGTCACCTGCCGAGATTCGAATCCGAGCAAATCGACTTGTTTTAGCACTTCATTGACTCTCTGGTGGATTTTCTCTTTGCTCGTCTTCTGCATTTTTAACCCAAAAGCCACATTCTCATAAACCGTCAAATGCGGGAAAAGTGCGTAATCCTGAAAAATGAGACCGAAACCGCGCAAATGCGGCGGCGTAGAAGCGAGCGATTCTCCATCCCAAAGCACTTCGCCCGTTTCGGCATTTTCTAGCCCCGAAATAATGCGCAACAAAGTAGATTTCCCGCTCCCAGAAGGACCGAGAAGGCAAAGGGTTTCGCCTTGAGCGACTTTAAGAGAGATTCCTTTGAGCAAAGGTTTCCCTTCGTAGGACTTGCGGATATTTTTAAGAGTTAACATTTTTTATTGGTTTTGGAAGGAAAAGAGACTTTTGGATAGAGGTCCCTTTCCCAGTTAAATCGTCAACAGCTGCACTATAAATATTATTTTCTCTAAGTCTGTCTTTCTTTGAGCAAGCGTTCCATTTTTCGCCATCATATTTACTAACCGCATTTCTCAGGTTGATCC
>JAOZOM010000201.1 GCA_029933275.1 Anaerolineales bacterium
TTTTTATGTTAGGTACCCCAGCGGGGTTGCCAATCGCAATAATCGTTATTGGTTAGGCGGCGCAAATCGCTCCCGTCTCGGCGCATAATATAAATTTCGCAGCCAAGATCCTCGCCGTAATGGTCGAAATACGCGGTAAAGGCGATCCAGTTTCCATCCGGTGAAAAGCTGGGACCTTGACTGTTGCCGCCCGATGGGGTGATTTGGTGTGGATTTGAGCCATCTGCATTCATTAAGTATAGTTCACGATGCCATGAAGTACCAGAATAGGTGACGATTTCTCCGCGGGGAGACCAATCTGTGCGTCCGCGTAAGTAATCCAGCGCGTTGACTTGGCGCGTGCTTCCGTTTTTTAGGCTGAGAATATAGATTTGCACCGTACCGTTAAGATCCGAGGCAAAAAGAATCTCCTCTCCATCTGGTGACCATGTTGGATCCCAGCCGGATTCGTAAAGTTGATGCGGATTACTTCCATCGCGATCCATCACCCAAATTGCCGGTTGGGCGAGGGGCGTACCATGCGTAAAGGCGATTTGGCTACCATCGGGTGAGATTTCGGGCGCGGTTAAGATGCCCATTCCATTGGTGAGTTGTGTGGTTTTTCCTTCCAGCGTTATTTCGTAAATATCGTAGATGTTTTCCCTGCCAAATTGGGCGTAAATGACACTTTTTCCATCTGGAGAGAGTGAAGGGTAAAAATGGCGGGTGTAATCTTCGGAGGTTAGGCGGCGTTGCTCTGTCCCATCCGCGTTCATAATACAGATTTGGTCACTGGAGCGGACTTTGAAAATTTGGCAAACATACGCGATTTTGCCGGTTGGAATATCGGGATTTGAGGTGGGGGTTAGGCTTGTTGCCGTAGTTGGCGGTGGATTTGTCAGCGTGTAAAAAGGCTCTCCGGTAAGCGAAATTTGTGTCGCCAACCAAAAAGGATCTGGAGGCTTTTGGCGAGAGGGAAAATTACAAGCAGAGAGAATAAAAAGAAGTGGGGAGAGCAAAAATAGCCATCGCATGATGATAATCATACTCGAAAAGTATTAAAATTTGACTAGAATAGTCTCTAATTCGCGAATTAACCTCTCCGCATCCGCCTCGTTGAAGACCATCGGTGGTTTGAGCTTGATGACGTTATGATGAATTCCATCCACGCTGACGAGGATTTGACGCGCCAAAAGCTCCTCTTCGATCCGGTATGCTTCAGCGGTAGCAGGCTCGAGGCTCGCGCGATCCCGCACCAGCTCGATGCCGAGAAAAAGACCTTCGCCGCGCACGTCGCCGATTAAGGGGTAGCGGGCTTGTAAATCCAATAATCCTGCCTTAAGTTTTGCGCCCACGCGGTGCGCGTTCTCTTGTAAATGCTCATCCTCGATTACATCCAAAACCGCTAAACCGACCGCACACGAGACGGGATTGCCGCCGAAAGTGTTGAAATACTCCATTCCGTTGTTGAAAGCCGCCGCGATTTGTGGCGTGGTAACCACGCCCGCCAGTGGATGCCCGTTGCCCATCGGTTTGCCCATGACGACGATATCAGGAACAACACCGTGGCTTTGGAAGCCCCAAAAATGCGCTCCGAAACGTCCGAAACCGTGCTGGACTTCATCCGCAATGCAAATGCCGCCCGCCGCATGAACACGCTTATAAATTTCTGCTAAATAACCCTCAGGAAAAACGATTTGCCCGCCTGTGCCAATCATCGCCTCGCTGATATAGGCAGCAAGTCCCTGCGCCGAGGCAATTTCCCTTTGTGCCTCCACCATATAGCGCGCCACCGCATCGGGCGCATCCCGATAAATGCCGCGATATTTGCAAGGCATCGCCAATTTATGCACCCAACTCGGTGCGCCCGCGCCGCCCACGCCATCAAATTTATAAGGCGAAATCTCCACCAAACTTGATAAATTCCCGTGATACGCCCCTTCTAAAACGAGCATATCTCGCTGACCGGTATACGTCCGTGCCAGCCGTAGTGCCAAATCGTTTGCCTCGCTTCCTGAGTTCGTAAAAAAGCAGACCGAAAGCGGTGCGGGCATCGTGGCGGTAATCCGCTCTGCCAGTCGGACGATATTTTCGTGCAGATAGCGCGTGTTTGTGTTCAAGATTGCTGCCTGCTCGCTCAATGCCGCCACCACGCGCGGGTGTGAATGTCCGACATGGCAAACATTATTGACACAATCGAGATAGGCTTTCCCTTCCGAATCGTAAAGAAATTCCCCCATCCCGCGCACGATATGGAGCGGATTTTTATAGGATATGCTCAAAGAGGGATTAAGATGCGTTTTTCTTTTTTTAAGAATCGCCTGCGATGAGAGACGCCCGTGATTTAGGCTTGCTCCCGCCTGTAAACTTCTGCGTGGGGGACACATTGAGCCGAGAATTTGCGTCGCATCTTCGGGCGGGATTGCCGTTAATTTTTCTAGCGCGTTCCAAGCCGGTTTCGCGCTGATTTGGTGATAGTCGTTTCCCCAATCCCAGCCTTTCCCCTGAGTGGGGGGCATCGCTCTCTCCGAAGAAACCGACACGCTAACTGCCAGCCGCGTAGAAATTAAATCGTAGAGCAGAGAAAGCTCCGTCACCGTTAGCGGATTGATACTGTGGTATCCCGCCACGACTTGTGCCGCGGCTTCGAGTGGATTTTTTTCGCCGAGCAACGCGTACGCCGCGGCAATTGCTACTTCGTTGACGCGTGGTGCGTAGAGCATATCGCCGAAGTCGAGAATCCCGCTTACCATCCCGTCTTTGAGCAGGATATTGTAATCATTTGCATCATTGTGGATGACTTGCCAGCGTAAATCGGGCAAAACGGGTATTATGCGCTGTCGAAAACGCGATAGTATTTTTTCTACCATCTCTTTATGAGGGAGCGTAGCAAGTCGCGGCACAATCACATCTTCCGCACGGGACAAATCCCATAAAAAGCCCTTGCGCCTCATCGCAGGATGCGTGAAATCCTCCAGTGCGAGGTCAAGTTGCGCTAAAAATGCGCCCAATTGCCGCAAGAGATTTGGCGAGTGTGATGGCATATCCGCAAAAAGCGTCCCTTCGAGATAGGAGACCATCCGCACGAGATATTTTTCTTCGTAAAGGAAAACCGGCTCCCTATCCTTGTTGGGAATCACGTGCGGCACACCCTCAAATCCGCGTAGATGTTGAAGCGCGGTATTTTGAAAATCAATTTCGGAGTGCAGGGTTTCCAACGAATGAATTTTCAAGACGAATTTTCCATTCTCGGTGGTGAGAAGAAAATTACGGTCTATATCGCCGGGGAGGAGTTTTGCTTTGGCTATCAATCCATAGTATTGAGATGTGATTTTAATGGCGTGCTTTTCGTTGAGGGGAGGAAGAGGCATAGAAGGACTCCATTTATAAATGTGCATTGTATCTGCAAGATGCGTTGCATATTGGGTTTGTTTTTTCAAAACGAACTGCAACGCACCAAGAATAGGTGTAATACAGTTTTCAATTATTCAATCAAGTCATGCACTTTTTGCCAGATGGCATCGAACATCTCAACGGTTAAACGACCCGTTTGGGTGTTTTGGCGACTGGGATGATAAGAAACGAGTAACCACTCTCCACTTGGGAGTTTATGGAGTGCACCATGCCCAAAAGCATAATCCTTTTTGCGTAGGTTGT
>JAOZOM010000202.1 GCA_029933275.1 Anaerolineales bacterium
GAATTTTTTGATCGTATTTGGGTAAATCCATGAAGAATTTTGGCTCATTCAAACCAAGCAAGATATTCTCTGTCACCGTTTGTGTAGGAACAAGCATAAAGTGTTGATACACCATCCCAATCCCCGCCGCGATGGCATCTCGTGGTGAATTAAAATCAACCAATTTACCATGCACGCGGATTGTCCCCGAGACGGGCTTATACAATCCCGCTAATGCGCTCATTAATGTGCTTTTTCCAGCACCGTTTTCGCCAAGCAAAGCGTGAATTTCGCCATGTTTCAAAATAAGATTGACATGGTCATTTGCCAATACGCCTGGAAAGCGGATGACAATATCTTTCATTTCAACTGCGTTGGGGGGAGGAGATGAAGGCATAGGCAATTCCTTTATTGCGTTTGAGGGTTTGCAAGTTTTTTTGTGAAATTAAAATCTCTGCTCAAATAAGAAGTTTGTTTAATCAGGCTTCTTACCTGAGCAGAAAACTCATTTTCTTTCATTTCCGCTAAATTTAAAGTCTAAAGTCTCAAAAAAAGAAAAGGCGACCCTTTACAGAGTCGCCTTTCTGTTATTCAAAATCTACTCGAGTTCAGGTAATTCAGCGGTGATATTCTCGTTCCACCAGTACATACAAGTGGTGCAAGGGCTACCGAATTGTGCAAAGCCATCAAGATCGGCTTGTTCCAAAGAAGCACCTTCGGGAACAACCAAGTTGCCCTGATTATCGGTAATCGGTCCGGAGAAGACATCAAAGCGGGTGAATTCGCCAGCTAACATCTTTGCCAAAGTATCCTTTACCAAAGCAAGGTCTTCGGCGGGAAGCTCAGCAACACCGGGCTGCATTGTTTCGCCATCCATAAAACCGTATAAGCCTATAGCACCAGAGTCAGCATCGAAGTATTCCCAGCCGCCAACCCAGGTACCGGCGCGTGATGCATCAATGATCTCACCGTAAACAGGACCCCAATTCCAATACATAGAGGTTAAGCAAGCATCTACAACACAGTTGCCGCTATAATCATAAGTGATGCCCCATTTACCTTCAGGAGCTACTTCGGCAGGAGCAGGAGTATCGGCACCGGTCATCACAACTTGTGCGCCACTGTCAAAGAGGGAAGAAGCGGCTTCTTGTTCCAATACAGGATCATGCCAAGAGAAGATCCAACGTACATCAATGGTACATTCTGGACAGGTTTTTGCTACGCCTAAAGAGAAAGCATTACCCAAGCGAAGTTCTTCGGGGATGGGGAAAGTGGCGATATAACCGATTTTGTCGTTGCCATCCATCTTTGTGCGGGAGCCAGCTAACATACCGGCGAGATATTTTATATCTTCCATCGCGCCCATCAAGTTACCAAAGTTGGCTTCATTCGATTTAAAACCCGTCAAGTGGATGATATCAACGTCAGGGAATTCATCAGCAACAATTTCGGAGGCATCCATATAGCCAAAGGAGGTGGTGAAAATCACATCAAAGCCTTTGCGAGCTAAAGAACGAATTACTTGCTCAGCATCTGCGCCTTCAGCAACCATTTCAACATAGGCTGTGTGGACATTTTCTACGTTCTCTTCCACCCACATTCTGCCGACATCATGCGCTTGTGTCCAGCCGCCATCATCGTGGGGTCCAACGTAGACAAAAGCAACGTTATATTTGCCATCTTCAACGGTCGGGATCTGGTAAGCACCCTCCTCAGCAGCGGGAGCTTCTTCTGCGGGAGCTTCTTCGGCGGCAGCAGGGGCTTCCTCTGGTGCTGCGGGGGCTGATGCCCCACCGCCACAAGCGGAAAGCACAAAAGCCGAAATCAACAAAACACTCATCAAGAACAAAACTTTCTTTTTCATTTCTACTCCTTTTGTAGGTTGAAAAAAAATTGGACAACTCTGTGGTAACAGGAAACTTCTCCAATAAAGTATCCTCACGAGGTTGTATTATACAGGAAAAAAGCGCACAATCACCATCAATTATTCACAGCCAAAATCATCATTTACACGCCGCAAACTCTGCTCTTTTTCTGGATTATCAGGAGTCTCCGCATCAATTCGCGCCCAAAGCGGACAAAGCAAAGGTGTCATATAGGATGGAGAAACCCGCTTCGCGCGTGTGGATAGTTGCTCGGCGTTTCCCCAAGCATTGGTGTGGGCGTAAGCCTCGATAAAAACGAAATTCTCTGTTGGATCATTGGGATAATCACCAGACGCAAACGCCTTTTTTCCTAATTTTACTACTTCTTCCCAATCTCCGTGTTGTTTAGCTAATTCAGCTTTCTCAAAATAATAACACCAGCCACGATTTGGTTCGGGCGCGTAGAGCAGGGGCATTTGCGGCTCATTGGTTGTCAATATCAATTCGGGGCGAGAGAAGGGAGCCGCGTTTCGTAAGAGTTTATCTGTAATGAATTTATTTTCAGAATCAATTTCGGGGTCAACAATATGCAAACACCCCGGCGGAGAGAAATTGATTAATAGCATTTGAGAAGAATTTCCGTTAAATTCTCCCGCAATAAAATTATGATAGAGAGGCATGTCTTCCTCGAGTTTTTCACCCTCTATCCCGAAGCGCGTACGCGGGTAAAAAAGCATATAGGGGATTCGTTCTGCCTTTGTATCAGGAGCATAAATCCAGTTGAGGGGCGCACTGAGGGAATTATCCGCATAATAGTTCATCGCGCCTTCGTTGAGCAGGATTAAGGTATTCTCTTCCAACGCGGGGATGCGCCAAGACATTTGCCAAAAGAAATTTTTTTGTACTTTCCAATCTCGTCTGAATTCATCTGCCCATAAAAATTGCCGTCCCGCCGAAAAAGCGATGAAGAGCGCGAGGAGAGTAAGCTGTAACTTTTGACGCGGAATAAGAGAGAGTACGCCGACAAAAATCAAGACGCTGCCGAAGATGAAAGGCAAAGTGGCGCGGTTGGCGGGAAATCCGAGTGTGACGGGTAAACCCGTGAGCCAAAATGGGATTCCGGCGAGGAGGGTGGCGATGAAGCCGAGGGTAATGAGCATGAGAGAAGCTCCCATCCTAGCCTTCCCCCTTAGGGGGAAGGAATCTGTTCTCTCCCCTGAGGGGGGAGTTAGGGGGGGGCGGGTAACAACAAATAATACAGTCGCAAAAGAAATAAGAATAATGCCTACATAAATCGCAATCGTGACTTGACCTTGCAACTCAAAATCGGGGAGCATAAACGCCTGTCCCCATGCAGCGATGATGGTTGTGTAGAGGCTCAGGAAAACAGTTTTGGTTAATTCCCAGAGGGTGAGGATGGGGGTAGTTTTCAATTCAGAGAGGAGGTTATATTCGTAGATTTGGTTGTTGAAGAGGAAGATTCGTCCCAGTACGGCGAGGGAGAAAATGATCAGATAAGGGAACCAAGCCGAAAACACGCGGCGCATCCGTTGTTTGGAATTAGGAATCTGCCGAAAGATAATCCAAAGTAAAAAGGGACGGATTAAGTCGAGGGCGAAGAAATATTCCCCCATAATTAGGTTTAAAGCTGAGGTGAGTAATCCGAGCAAGGTGATGATTTTGGCAAAACGTGGATTTTTTTGTGCCCACAGCATAGCAAGGATGGAAAAGAGGAAAAGGGAATAAGTGGTGAAATGATAGCCGTAAAC
>JAOZOM010000203.1 GCA_029933275.1 Anaerolineales bacterium
GTCTAACCATCATTTAATAACCTCCGCTTAAAAGCCTCACGTTGTACTTTCAAATAAGGATAAAAGTCTTCATATTGGCGCATGGTGAGAGAATAAAAACTCGCGGCGTTAAAATCTTCCCGTTCGTATAAAACATGGTGATGCCGCACCACTTCATATTTCATAAAAATATCATTGGTATTTAAAAAGACCAAATCTATATGACAAAATCCGTGACGTGCTAATTCCGTCAGTATACCGAGTTGCTCTTTTTTTATTCCTTCTTCACCTTTGATTCCTAAATCTAAATCGCTTTCGGCGTGCATATTTCCCTCCGCGGCAGAACCAAAAAGATAAACAGCCTGAATCTTTGGAAACCGGCGAAAGATCTCCGGCAAAACACTGAGGTCGGTCGGATTTTTACTCATCTTATCCAAAAATTCCGTCAATCCACGAGGTGTTGGTTGGCTCGGGGGTATCGCTAGGCGTGGGCGTTAAAGTCTCTGTTGCAGTTGGGGAGGGCGTAAAAGTCTCTGTGGGCGTATTAGTAAATGTTGGAGTAGGCGTAAAAGTGAAAGTTGGTGTGAAAGTGAGTGATGGCGTAAATGTATAAGTCGGTGTAAATGTCGGGGTCGGCGTCCAAGTTGAAGTTGCAGGAAGAAATGGCGTTGGGGAAGGCGTAAAAGTTAGGGTAGGTGTTGGCGTAAATGTTGAAGTCGCGGTTACAACATCAGGAGTGGGGCTAAGAGTTGGGGACGCGGGGGTCAGTAATGTTGGAGTTGCGGTAGCAGGCGCGGGAGAGGGCGTTCCCGTAGCGGTGGGGGTCGGAGGCTGCGGTTCCGGCGCGAGGCCAAGGGCAACAAATCCTAGAATATAACAAGGCAAAGTTGCCAAAATAATCGAAATTAAAATCAGGCGAATGCGCGACGAGCGGTCGGTCTGGTAGGTCATTTTTTCTCCGCTATGATGATAACATGACTTCGCAAAAGGTGAAAATTGAAACGGGAAAAATCCGCTCACTTACAGGTATAATTCAAGCATGATACCAATCTCACTAAAAATCTCAGGTTTCCTTTCTTATCAAGCTCCCGTAGAACTTAATTTCGAGCATTTCGATCTCGCCTGCATCTCCGGACATAACGGTGCGGGCAAATCCTCGCTTCTCGATGCGATTACTTGGGCGCTTTTCGGGCAGGCGCGCAAACGGGACGATTCCCTCGTCAACCTCCAATCGAAAACCGCCGAAGTGATTTACACTTTTGCTTACGAAAATAACACCTACCGCATCCAGCGTGTCATGCCGCGCGGCAAAAAGAAATTGCTCGAATTTCAAATAGACGATGATGGTCTTTGGCGACCGCTCACCGAAGCCACCATGCGCGCCACGCAGGAGCGTATTGAGCAAACTTTGCGCCTCGATTATGAAACATTCGTCAACGCCGCATTTTTTTTGCAGGGCAAAGCCGACCAATTTACCCAGCAAAATGCAGGCAAACGCAAAGAAGTGCTCAGCAGTATTTTGGGATTGGGAATCTGGGATGAGTATAAAACGCAGGCTGCCAACAAAAGGCGGGATATTGAAAAAGAACTTGATATTGTGGATGGACGAATCGCCGAAATTGATGAGGAATTGGATGAAGAAGAGAGCCGCAGAAAACGCTTAACCGAACTAGAAGACGCACTCAGCCTGCTACTTGCCAGCCGTAAAGAACAAGAATCTTTTCTCGAGCAAATTCGCCGTTTAAGCGCGTCTTTGGCAGAGCAGCGAAAGCTAGCGAATGCGCTAAAAGAGGCATTATCCCGCACCCGCCGCACCCAAGCAGATTTACAATCCCGCCGCACCGAGCGCGAATCCGAACGAGATCGCTACGCCGATTTGCTCTCTCGCTCCGCCGAAATTGACGAAACTTTTGCCGCATGGAAAAAATCCCGCGAAGCCCTCGCCAAATGGGAAGAGACCGCCGCCCAATTCCACGAGCAGGACGCAAAACGTCAGCCATTTTTGCAGGAAATTAATGCGGAAAAAGCGCGTTTAGAACAAGAACTCGCATCGCTCGAAAAGCAAGATTTGGAGATTAGAAATCAGGCATTAGGGATTAGTGATTTAGAAAAAGAGATTGCTTTTGCTCAAGAGAATTTAGCAGAAGCAGAGAAGAAAATTATAGAACGGGATGCTTTTCTTAAAGAGCAAGCTGAAACACGCGAGAAATATGCCGCGTTGCAAGTAGAAAATAAGACCTTCAAAAAAGAAATGGATGCCCTAAAAGCGCGCATCGAAGAATTTGTCGCAATAAAAACCGCGACTTGTCCGCTTTGTAAGCAGGATTTGAGCGAGGAGCATAGAGTTGCAACTTTGGCAAAGATGGAAGAAGAGGGCAAAGAAAAAGGGGATCAATATCGCGCCAATACAGCCGAGATGAATGCCATCTTTGAAGAAGTTCAAAATTATGAGAATCGTAACGAGGAATATAAGAAGGTAGATAAAAAACGTCTTTCTGCATCTACAAAATTAACGCAGTTAAATGAGCGTCTTTCAACTTTAGAAGAAGAAAGCAGAAAATGGCAAGAAGAGGGAGAAAAACGTCTAATCGAAGTGCGAGAGATTCTTGAAAAAGAAATTTTCACAAAAGATGCCCGCACGCAACTCGCAGAAATAGATGCAGAATTGAAAAAATTGGGCTATGATGCCAAATCGCATGATGCGGCGCGGAAAGAGGAGAAAGCGTTAAGCCTTGTTGAAGAAGAATATCAATCCTTAGAGAAAGCACGCGCCGCATTGAAGCCCCTCGAGGAAGAAATTGCTAATCTGAACGAGCAGATCGAGAAATTGGAAGAGGAGATTAGCGCGCAAAAAGAAAAATCGGATGAGGCGGAAATCGCATTAGAAGCCGCTCAAGCAGATGCGCCGGACGAAAACGCGGCGTATGCCAAATTGCTCGAGATGCAAGAGAAAGAGAATCAACTGCGGGATGAGGTCGGCGCGGCGAGACAAAAGGTAGATGTACTGTCAGGGTTAAAAATCCGCAAATCGGCGTATGAATCTCAACGGGAGAATCTCGCCATCCAAATATCCCGCTATAAAAAACTGGAACGCGCCTTCGGCAAAGATGGCGTTCCCGCATTGCTGATTGAGCAAGCTCTCCCCGAAATCGAGGAGAAGGCGAATGACCTGCTAGACCGCCTGAGCAACGGACAGATGTCGATCCGATTTGTGACTCAAGCCGCGTATAAAGATGCTAAACGCGAGGATATGAAGGAGACGCTTGATATTCAGATCAGCGATAGTGCCGGTGTGCGGGATTATGAGATGTTTTCGGGTGGGGAGGCGTTTCGGGTTAATTTTGCGATTCGGCTGGCTCTCTCGAAGGCTCTTTCGCAAAGGAAAGGGGCGCGCCTACAAACATTAATTATTGACGAGGGTTTCGGCTCGCAAGATGCAGAAGGGCGGCAACGGCTGATCGAGGCAATCAATCAAGTGCGCGGCGATTTTGCGAAGATTTTGGTGATTACGCATCTTGAATCCCTGCGAGACGTCTTCCCAAATCAGGTTTTGGTGGAGAAAGGGGAGCGGGGCTCGGAGATTAGGGTGATTTAATTTTTTCTGCTTCTAATGGATTTTGTGGTTTAACTCA
>JAOZOM010000204.1 GCA_029933275.1 Anaerolineales bacterium
AACCTCCAAAAATTTCATGCAAATCTTGAATTTAGCTTATCATCCAAAGACTTTTAAAGCCTTATTATATAAAAAGGAGTTTCATGATGAAAAAGAAAGTATTATTTCCCCTAATCACCCTCCTCCTCACCTTCACCCTCGCCTGTAGCCTCTTTAACCCCACATTATTCGGCTCAGACGATGCCACCTCCCCTGAAGATGCCCCCGCAGAAATCCCAGCCGAATCCGTTCCTAATGAAACATCTCCTTCCTCTAGCGATAGCGGAGCTTGCAATAATATCTTCTATCCCCTCGTAGTAGGACAACAGACGATTTATAAAAGCACCAGCCCCGAAGGCGAGACAAAAACGGGATTAACCGTCTCCAAGGTCGAAGGGAATTTCGCTACCGTTGATATGCTCAATATAAGCACGGGAATCGTCTCCCAATCCATTGCCGAATGTGAAGATGGTGCGCTGAAAAACTTCCCTGCAGCCACAATGGGATCCGCTTTCGGCGATATGCTCAACGGTGCGATGACAATGGACTATGTCTCCGGCTATATTGCGCCCAGCGAAGCAACTTTTATCGCCAATAATTGGGATATGAGTTGGGAATCTGAATATGTGATGAACGGCGAAATCACGATGGACGAGGAAGGCGAAAGTATGACCGCCACAATTGACAACTCCCCCGTTCTGATGAAGTGGAAAACCATCAGCACAGGCGAAACCGTCATCGTTGAAGCGGGAACCTACACCAACGTCGTTAAAGTAAGCCGAGAAATGACCATGAATATCACCATTGATATGGATGGCACGAAATTAGATAGCGAACTCGTCATCCAATCTACACATTGGTTTGAACCTTATATCGGCATGGTTAAAATGGAAATCACCGAAGTCAGCATTTCGATGGAAGGAATAACCTTCCCCGTTCCGATGAATGAGACGATGGAGTTGATTGAGTTCCGCGCGGCGAAATAGAGGAATATTCCATGCGCAGAAGACCTTTTCGCCGCCCGTTCAGAGGCAATAGACCGCAACGCGTCCCACCCGCGTTGCGGCGCGCCAATCAACTCATGGAGACGGGTAATTATCCCGAAGCTGCACTCGCTTTCGAGAAAATTGCCTCCCGCACTGAAGTGCGGCGAGGCGCGCGTGCACCGATTTTCCATCTCCGCGCGGGGCGCGCTTATATTCTGGCGAACGATGTCATAAAAGGGATGCATCATCTCAAACGGGGATTATCCGCACTCGCGGCAAAACATCAATGGGAGCCGCTGCATCGTTTCGGTCAACGCGCGGTGGATGAATTAAAAGAATTAAACCTCAACCAAGAAGCGGATGAAGTCGCGGCTTTTCTGGCAGATAAATTACCGGAGAACGCCCGCGAGCAAAAAGCGGATTCTCATCCCGCACTGCCGATTCAATGTCCTGCGTGCGGCGCGCCCCTCCGCTTGGACGAGGTAATGTGGATTGATCAGGATACTGCCGAATGTGCTTTTTGCGGCAATCCTGTTCGGGGAGAAGATTAAGATTATTAACATCACACAAGCCCAAATCCACGCGCGCCTCCAGCAAAGCTATCATCAAGAAAAATTCCCCGCGAGCGATGGCTATGTCGGTCATCCAACTAAGCAGAGGAATAACCCGCTTAAATGCGCGGCAGTTCTCGTCCCCCTCACTTTTTATGCCGATGAATGGCATCTGCTTTTCACCCGCCGCACCGACACTCTCCAAGACCACAGCGGGCAGGTTTCTTTCCCCGGCGGAAATTGTGATGCGAAGGACGAAAGTTTCGAGCAAACCGCGTTGCGCGAGGCAAAAGAGGAAATCGGTTTGCGAGCGGAGGACGTGCAGATTTTGGGGCGCATTAATGAAGTGAGAACGGTGACAAATTATTTAATTACGCCCGTTGTAGGTGTTTTTCCGTGGGCGTATTCTTTTTTTGTCTCCACCGTTGAAGTAGAACGCGTTTTTACAATGCCGCTGAACTGGCTGGCAGAGCCAAGACATCATTGGCAATTTCAACATCCTAAAGCGAAGTATCCGATAATTGCTTTCCACCCGTTCGATGGAGAGTTACTCTGGGGCGCAACTGCGAGGATTACCGTCAATTTTTTGAAGACAATTTTGAGCTAATTTTATTCGGCAGAAAAGACAAAAATCTGCATAATCTGTGCAATCTGTAGATACCCCAGTTCTTAAAAAAAAAAGAGCGAGGCAAATGCCTCGCTCTTTTCATTTCTATAAAACAAATATATTATTTTTCAGTTTCTTCGCCTTCTGCGCCTTCTGCGCCTTCTTCGCCTTCTTCACCTTCTTCACCTTCTAGGACTTCAACTTCCTCAACAGGTTCAACGGTCGGTGCGCTCGCAATAGCAACCATCGCATCTTTGTCATCAAGAACGGTGATTTTCTCAGAAGAAATGACATCGCGAACAAAAATACCATCGCCAATCTTCTCAAGAACAGAAAGATCAACTTCAATGCTTTCCGGCAAATCAGTTGGCAAGGCTTCCACTTCAATTTGATTCAAACCGGTAATCAAAACCGCACCAAAATTCGCAACAGCGCCAGCCACACCAACAAATTTGATGCGAACCTCTGCCGCGATTTTCTCAGACATCGAAACAACTTGAAAATCAACATGCAACAAAGAGCGTTTAATATAATCCCATTGTTTTTCACGAACCAGAGTCGGGTACTCTTCACCATCCAAGTCGACCATAATCAAACTGGAAGATTCCGCTTTTGCTAAAATACGGCTAGAGGCTCTATGATTCAAAACAATCGGTTTTGAATCGATGCCATATCCATACAGCACGGCGGGCAATAAACCTTCTCGGCGCAAAGCCTTAACTTTTTTACCGATGACCTCACGGTCTTTTGCTTCTACAACAATTTTATCCATTTTCTTTATCCTTGAGTGCCTCTCACCTCGAACCTTATCGAGATTACCACACCCTTCATATTTCACTCGGGCAAGCCGAGGGGTTTGATTATTTATTTCGTCTGAAGAGGAATTTTCCTATCAACAAGAAAACGCCAGAAATCATGCCACCAAGCAGACCAATCAAGATAGCGTCTCGCGTATCCACTACCGTGTGGACTTCACCCTCAACATTTCCTGCCAAAAGAAGGATAGTTTCTATCCGCTCCGCGCGCAAACTTTGGCTTGCTACCGCTAAAACAGCACTATCCTCCAATTCGACATGATTTGCCACAACCACAGCCGCATTCCCCTGCAAATGGACATCATCCGCCTGCAAAACAACCGCGCCGCTCTGCGACATCGTCACATCTTCGGCTTTGAGCGCAACCGCACCCGATTCCTGCATAGAAATCGTATGCGCTTTTATCCCTGCCGCGCCACTCTGCGACATCTCAATCTCGTCTGCAAAGATATTATTCGCACCGGATTGTTGCATCCTTACCTGCTCGGCTTGAATCGTCTCCGCGCCGGTTTCAGTCAAATTAACAACCTCTGACTCAATCAACTCTTCGGGGATTATATTCTCTTCGCTCACGGGAAACTCCGTTCATAGGCTATAGACAAAAAATGCGCCTCCCTGCGGAGGCGGCTCTTCAATGAAGAGCGTTATTTTAGCC
>JAOZOM010000205.1 GCA_029933275.1 Anaerolineales bacterium
GTCAAAGAAAGAAAATTGATGAATTGCGAAAGAGATTTCGTGAGGAAATAAAGTAGGAGAAAAAATGGATTTTTCAATTTCTAAAGATACCCAAACCATCCTTGATATGATCGCAGACTTCATGGAAAAAGAAGTTTATCCGCTTGAGCCTTATCTTTTGCGCGAAGATTTTAAGGAATTGGATGTAGAGCTAGAGAAAAAACGCCGAAAAGTCAAAGAAATGGGATTATGGGGACCCGCCCAGCCCAAAGAATACGGCGGGATGGGCCTCGGCTTGGTCGATTTTGGACTTGTATCCGAAGCGATTGGCGGCAGTCCACTGGGACATTATATTTTCGGCTGTCAAGCACCCGATGCGGGGAATATCGAAATTCTCCACGAGCATGGCACGCCCGAACAAAAGGAACGCTATCTGCGCCCGCTGGTCGAGGGGAAGATTCGGAGTTGCTTCTCAATGACCGAAGTTGAAATGCCCGGTTCAAACCCAACCTTGATGGAAACCAGCGCGGTCAAAGAGGAGGGCAATTATGTGATTAATGGGCAAAAATGGTATACAACCTCTGCAGATGGCGCAGAATTTGCGATTGTAATGGCAGAAACCAACCCAAACGCATCGCGTTATAAACGCGCCAGCATGATTATTGTCCCAACTGACACATCCGGCTTCGATTTAGTGCGAAATATCAACATCATGGGACATCAGGGCGCGGGATTTTTCAGCCACGCAGAAATTCTTTATCATTCTTGCCGCGTCCCCCAAGAAAATTTGCTCGGTGAAGAAGGCGCGGGCTTTGTGATTGCTCAACAGCGACTGGGACCGGGCAGAATCCACCATACAATGCGCTGGCTTGGCATTTGTAGCCGTTCGCTGAAACTAATGGTTGAGCGCGCTGCAATGCGCCCGATCGCAGAGGGAAAAGTTCTCGCCGATAAAGAAATTATCCAAGCGTGGATTGCCGAAAGTGCCGCAGAAATCGCTGCCGCACGCGCGCTCACCCTCCAAACCGCGTGGAAAGCCGAAAATCTCGGTTGGAAAGAGACGCGCCAAGAAATTTCGATGATTAAATTTGTTGTCGCGAATACTATGCAACGCATCATTGATCGCGCCCTCCAAGTTCATGGCGGACTAGGGATGACAGACGACACCATCCTCGCCTATTTCCATCGCCACGAACGCGCCGCACGGATTTATGACGGTGCGGATGAAGTCCACAAACTGTCTCTAGCGCGCCAAATCTTGAAACCTTATCGCGCCGAGATGCAAAAAGCGAGAGAATCTATCCATGCTTGACCAAGCCGAAAATCCACGCGCGGGCGAGGAGCTAAATCTCCCCACGCTCGAAAAATATCTCCAAAAAGCCCTCCCAAGTTTGGGCGCGCCGCTCGAAATCCTTCAATTTCCCTCCGGTCACTCCAACCTGACCTATCTTTTGCGCGCCGGTGAGAGTGAAATCGTTTTGCGCCGTCCACCTTTTGGACGCAAACCCAAAAGCGGTCACGATATGCGGCGAGAATGGCGAATGCTCGAAGCC
Organism: Anaerolineales bacterium; assembly: GCA_029933275.1. Lineage (GTDB taxonomy): Bacteria > Chloroflexota > Anaerolineae > Anaerolineales > Villigracilaceae > Desulfolinea. The sequence goes on from JAOZOM010000205.1 coordinate 1,533, forward strand.
TTGCAGGGTGCGTTTCCGTACAGCCCGAAAGCCCTCCATTTTTGCGAAGACACCGCCATTCTCGGCGCGCCTTTTTACATCATGGAGCGCATTCACGGGCTAATTTTGCGAAAAAATATCCCCACCGATCTCTCGCTTCCGCCCGCCGAACTGCGAAAACTCTGCGAACATCTGATTGACGTGCATAAAGAGCTTCACGCACTAAATTATCAGGATTTAGGATTAGCGGATTTCGGCAAACCGGCGGGATATGTTGCACGGCAGATTTCTGGCTGGACGAGACGCTACCGCGACGCGCGCACCCCGAACGTGCCAGCCTTCGAGAAAGTTATGACATGGCTCGAAGCGAATCTACCTCCCGAACGCGGCTCCGCCATCATCCACAACGACTACCGCTTCGATAATCTCGTTCTTGACCCCAAAACCTACCGCGTCATCGGCGTTCTCGATTGGGAAATGGCAACCATCGGCGACCCGCTGATGGATCTCGGAGCCTCCCTCGCCTACTGGATTCAAGCGGACGATCCCGCCGAACTACGAAATATGCGCTTAGGTCCCACCGATGCCCCCGGCGCGCTAACGCGGCAAGAAGTTATCCAGCGTTATTTACAAGGAAGCGAAGTCCCCGAAAACGACTTGGTTTTCTACTACGTTTATGGGCTTTTTCGCTTGGCGGGCATCGCCCAACAAATCTACTGGCGTTTTTATCACGGGCAAACGCAGGATAAACGCTTTCAACATTTCGACCAAATCGTTGCCATTCTTGAACGCGCATCTTTACGCGCGATGGAAGAAGATTCAATTTAGTGTTTTCTTAAACTTGCCGGATTTTTCATCTACAGATTACACAAACATCTTCTGCGCAACCTGCGGATACTAATCATCAACTCCCCCAAGCTCAAATTACATTTTCTTTACAATCACCCAAGCATTGAGATCTTCTCGATGCGTTTCCACCTCCGCACCCTCAAAAGGAAAAAGCTCGATAATTTTCTGTGGTGCGAGAAAATGACTCCGCATCAAAGTCACTTTCTCCATGATGGCAATTAACTTGACCGCGAAAGTGCGGATATCAGGCTCTTGGATGACAATTCTTCCCCCCGGTTTGACGATTCGCCAGAGTTCGTGCGCGGTTTCGGCTTGGTCTTTGACATGATGGAGCGCATCTACCAGAAGAACACAGTCGAAAAAATCATCGGCGAAAGGCATAGCTTCGGTTAAAGCGCAGGTGGGTTGTAAATTATCCTTGGTCGCAGCTTCTTTCAGCATCCCCATCGAAATATCGGATAAAACCACCGAACCGACATGCTCCTGCAAAAAGCCAGAGACTCGCCCCGTCCCGCCGCCTGCATCAAGAAGACGACAATTTGGGCTAGGGTTAAGCTCTCGCAACATCGATTCTGTCGCAGCGGCGGGGATAACTTTTTCATAAATCGGGGCTAATATATCAAAATGGTCAAAGGGCATAGACACTCCTGAAGTCACTACTCCACTAATCTACCGTAATCAAATCCTTGACGCGATCATAAGTCGCCGAGCCAATTCCGCTGACTTTAGTAATCTCGTCCGTGCGTTGAAAATCCCCAAATTGACGGCGATAATCTACAATGGCTTGTGCGGTAGATGGACCAATGCCGGGAAGCGTATCCAGTTCTTCCGCGGTCGCGGTGTTGATATTAATGCGATCCGCACCACCGCTATTTGTGCTATAGAAAGAGCGCATTTCGATGTTGATCTGCACCCCATCTTTGAGCAGAGCAGCGAGATTGATTTGCTCTTTATCCGCAATTGGCAAAAAACCGCCTGCCGCGTCAATCGCATCGGAGATACGACTGCCTTGCGGAAGATCGTATACTCCCGGAATAACCACCGCACCGGTAATATGCACGGAAATCGGCGCGTACGTGGGCGGCGGGCGGAGAGTCACTGGCTCCCCTCTTGGTTGGCGAGAAGTATTCCAGATGATCCCCGCGAGGAGTATGCCAACCAAAATGCCTAAGATGGTGTTAATAATAGTTTTCATATCACCCTAGTATACCCGCTGCGAGCAAAATCGTGA
>JAOZOM010000030.1 GCA_029933275.1 Anaerolineales bacterium
AGTGACCGACCAGGGACTTGAACCCTGAACCGATTGATTAAGAGTCAATTGCTCTGCCAATTGAGCTAGTCGGCCAGCTTGCGGGGGAAATTATACCGCAAAGAGAAAGGCTGTCAACACGGTTTGATTCACATTTTCATTCCCTGTATACTAGATAAAAAGATGAAAGTGGAGACTGATTATGCGAAGATTACATGTCAAAATTCTGACTATTTTTCTCATTCTGATTCCAGCATTAAGCGGATGTTCTTTTGTGTCTAAAGAAGCCCCCGCTCCAATCCCAACTTTTGCGCCGCCCACCCTTGTTCCGACACCTGCTCCTGCAAAAGGGGCAGTGATTCTGTTGAAAGAGGGCGAATCGCTAAATATCCATCTCTCGGCGGGAGAGGAGAGCAAGATAATTGGAACGCTCCCCGCGAGGGCAGCGGGGATTCCGCTTTTGGGAGGCGAAGAGCTTATCGGTGAGGAGCTTTGGGTTGAGATTCAGGCATCCACAGGGGAAGCAGGCTGGGTCAACGCGCGTTATTTAACAGAATATCTCCCAGCCGAGATATTCTGCGCGGATCCGCAAATCCAGTATTTGCTGGATGATTTTTATGTCGCCCTTGAAAATAAAGACGGAGACTTGCTCGCATCATTAATCAGCCCTACGCATGGTTTGGATTTGCGCTATTATCGCTACGGAACTGTGGCGAATTACACGCCAGAAAAAGCAGGTTGGGTGTTTAAAAGTGATTATCAAGTCAATTGGGGGAACGAGCCAGGAAGCGGGTTTGAGAAAATCGGCTCTTTTAGCGAAATCCCCCTACCGACGCTTTTGGAAGTTTTTGGAGCAGATTATCAGTTATCTTGCAACGATGTGGGAATTGCAGCAAGTTTTGCCCCGGAACCGTGGCTCTTTGAATATACAAATATCAATTTTTATCAGCTTTTCAAGCCTGGCACGGAGGAATACGCACAAATGGATTGGCAATCTTGGCTAGTTGGGGTGGAATATGTGGACAGAAAGCCTTATATTTTTGCGCTCATTCATTTTGAATGGACACCCTGATTTTATTTAACCAATTGAACGGTTATGGTGTAAGCAAGATAATTTAAACTCGTATTATTTTGCACGGGATAAAGCCGCAAAGAATAGGGTGCGCTGACAAAGAGATAGAGTTGCAATTGCCGGCGTTGCCCGCAACTGATTTCCTCCCAATTTTGCAAAACAACCCCATTTTGAATGAGTTCTAAATTTAACGCGCTCCCGCCTGAGCAATCTAAGACAACTGAGATGATTTTTTCCTGACCGGTTGTGCCCTCGAGAGCAAAGCGTAGCCAATCTTCTGCGTCACCTTCGGGGATGGAAAGATCATCATTGTGGCTAAATGAAGGTAAAGATTTTTCTGAAAGCGTAACGTTTACAGATGGAGATTCAGCAGAATCGCCGTCTAACCGAGCAGTTTTTAGGCTTTCGGTGGGAATGGCGGTTGGAAGAGGGTCATCTCCAACTTCGACATCTGGGCTTGCTTCCGTTTCAGGGACTTGGTTGCCATCCTGAACAACGGGTACGCCGGAAGAATCAGCAACTTGCAGATATTGAGCCGAAACCCACCCTTTCCCTGAGGGGCTATCAGAAAAAAGAATCATCCACCAGCTATCGCTAGGGTCTTTGCCGATAATTTGCACTTTGGCAAAAATATCAATCGTGCCGATTTGGTTACTGCTCACAGAGGGAGCTTCTCGCACGTTAAGTTGTGTTGTAGCTTGCCCCTCGACAGGAGCTATAGGGGCTATCGGGGTAGCGGAAGGAGCCAATGCTAGCGTGGCAGAGGGATATGGTGTTCGCGTTGCAGGCAAAGTCGCCGTGACAAAAACAGGCGAAGTTGGAGAGGGAATCACGGTTACTTCTGCGGTCAAATCTGCTTTGCAAGCTACACTAAAGAGCAATAAAGAAAAAGCTAAGATTTTTACTTTCATGCGCTTATTGTACCTTTTCTACAATATATGTACAGCTAACTGATGAGTTATGAAGCCGAATTAACTCAAAAATTAAGTGAGCGTGGATTTAGAGTCCCCCCCTAAGAATTTCTTGTAGAGAAACCATCGCCGCATGGACATTTATTATTATGCCCTTCAGGATACGTCCATGTGGTAGAGATTTCTCATAGCACTAAATTAAAAACACAACTCTCGAGTTGCATAAAAAGGTGACTCAACCATGAAATTGAAGCACTTTTTTTCTTTAAAAGACGCCATTTTCTAAACCTGACATTATTCTCCTGCTTTTTTCAGGCTAAATTAATCTAAATATGTGAAAATGTATTTGCTAAAAGGCAAATAGAGATTTATCCAATTTCTCTACACTTTTTTGGGATTTTACGCTCGGTTTTTTTATCGGAGACTCTTTTCTATGAAACCAAAATTTATTATCGGCGGATTGCTCATCGTCGCCGCCGTGATTTATCTAATCGCCTCCTCTACTTCTGCAAATGCGGAATACTTTATGACCATTGAAGAAGTTAAAGCCCAAGAAAGCGAAATTATCGGGAAATCTTTACGCATTTCTGGTGCCGTTTTGGGCGATACAATTAATTATGATCCCGATACTCTCTCGATTAATTTCACCGTAGCAAACGTCACGGGGGATAATGACGAAATCGAAGCCAATGGCGGGCTTGCCAAAGTACTCCACGATGCCGTTCGAGCAGAAGGCACGCCGCGGCTTGATGTTGTTTATAATGGGCCCATGCCCGATTTGCTCAAAAACGAAGCCCAAGCGATTATGACCGGTCATCTCGAAGCGGACGGTGTCTTTTACGCCGATGAGCTTCTTTTGAAATGCCCGACCAAATATGAAGAAGCGATACCGGATCAAGCAGAATAATAAAATCACATGCAGACCTGACAGATTTTTCAAATTTGTCAGGTCTCACGCGTAGAAGGGCATCTCGCCTATTGCCAAAAAGATGTTGAAGGGCAGGCATCCAGCCTAAATCACGCGCGAACCGTGCTTTTCATCCCACAAAAAACTCCGCGTAATCCGTAAAATCCGTGTACAAAAAAAGCGTGAGACTCTAACCCACAAGGAAAATCTATGCTCCCAAGTTTAGGATACGGCATTCTCGTCATCACCATGCTCGTCTCAATCTATAGCGTGTCAATTGCGATATACGGAGAAACGACAAAATCCGCTGCGATGGTCGAGAGCGCGCGCCGCGCCATGCTGCTAACCCTGCCACTAATTACCGCCGCTTCGCTGATTTTGATTTACCTGCTCATCAACGACCGTTACGATGTGGAATATGTTTGGTCGGTGACGAACCGCACCATGCCCACCTATCTGAAAATTACCGCGTGGTGGGGCGGACAACCCGGCTCGCTCTTGTTTTGGTCTTGGTTGCTCTCCGTTTTCACCGCATCGGTGACCCTCCGCAAATGGGATCGCGACCGCGAATTACTCCCCTGGGTTTTGGTCGTCACCGGAATCACTCTCACCTTTTTCATCTCCCTGATTGTCTTTTTTGAAAACCCTTTCAAGCTCATCCCCGCCGGTGTTCAAGTTCCGCTCGATGGACGCGGCTTAAATCCCCTTTTGCGGCATCCGGGCATGATTATTCATCCACCCGCACAGTATTTGGGTTTTGTTTCTTTCACAATTCCCTTCGCTTTTGCTATCGCCGCGCTGATTACCGGTCGCACCGATGACCGCTGGATCCGCATCACCCGCAAATGGACACTTTGGGCGTGGCTTTTCCTCTCGCTCGGTCTCGTGCTGGGGATGCGTTGGGCTTATGATGTACTCGGTTGGGGCGGATATTGGGGCTGGGATCCGGTTGAGATTTCCGCACTGATGCCTTGGTTGACCGGCACCGCTTTTCTTCATTCTGTGATGATTCAAGAAAAGCGCGGCATGTTGAAGCATTGGAATATGATTCTCATCATCCTGACTTTCAACTTGGTCATCTTCGGAACATTCTTGACCCGTTCAGGGGTGCTTTCTTCTGTCCATGCCTTCGCTCAAAGCGAAATTGGACCTCTCTTCTTCATCTTCATCGGGGCAACATTTGTTATCTCTTTCGCGTTGCTTATCCATCGCTGGGAAGACCTAAAATCTGGAACCGAGATGAAATCCATGCTCTCGAAAGAAGCTCTCTTTTTGCTCAACAACCTTCTTTTCTTGAGTCTTCTCGTCATCAGCTTTTGGGGCGTTATCTTCCCGCTTCTTTCCGAGCTTTTTACCGGTTCAAAAGTGACCGTAGGACCGCCCTTCTACGAGCGCGCAACCGGTCCCGTTTGGGGCGCATTGATGTTATTAATGGGCATCGCTCCTCTTGCTGCTTGGGGGAGATCTACTCTCAAAACATTGGGACGCGCTATCTGGAAACCCGCCCTCGCTGCGTTGCTCGCGCCCATTCTCGCGTTTTCTGTTGGAATTAGAAACTGGGTCGCTTTAATCAGCTTTACCCTGATTGCGCTCGTCATCACCGTTTCCATTCGCGAATTCTGGCGCGGTGCACGCGCTCGTAGCCGTAAATCAGGGGGAAATTTCTTCATCGAGCTTTGGAATCTCATCAAACGCAACCGCCGCCGCTATGGCGGGTATATCATCCATATCAGCATGGTTCTGATGGGCATCGGGATTATCGGTATTGAGTTTTTCCAAACCGACACCCAACAACACCTCGCCATCGGCGAGACAATTGAGATCTCAGGATACACCCTCCGTTATGACCGCCTCGACCAATTCCGCCACGAGGACGGGCGTCTCATCACGCGCGGTGAAATGACCCTCAGCAAAGATGGCAAATTTCTCGAAACCCTCGCCCCCCGCTTCGATCTCTACCCGGACGGGCAACCGATGACCATTCCCGCCGTGCGCAGTACGCTGGTAGATGATGTTTATGTAATCCTCGTCAACTGGGAGGGGATTACCGCAGAAAGCACACCTTTCAAGGTTTATCATAATCCTCTCGTCAAATGGGTTTGGATTGGCGGCTATCTCTTCGTCTTTGGGATTTTCATCGCGGTTGGTTCTGATGAAGAAAGGAAGAAGGTTTAAGAAGATTGGAAGGTTCGCGCGCGATTTGGGCTTGATACCGTTCAAATAACATTCCCTCGTAGTGTGACGTAAATGTCGCACTACCAAAACTTCAAACCTTCAAACAGCTTTTCAGGAAAAAACTATGAAAAAACTCAATATCCTAACCCTATTTATCATCTTACTTTCTCTCTTTTCTGTAAACACCGTTGCCGCTCAGGGCGGCGGTGATATTAGCGATGACGAAGTGAATGCTATCGCCAGCGAATTATTTTGCCCCGTTTGCGAAAATACGCCGCTGGATGTTTGCGAAACGCAAGCCTGTAAACAATGGCGCGAATTAATCCGCTTGAAACTCTCCGAAGGTTGGACAGATGCAGAAATTAAGCAATATTTTGTCGATAATTACGGCGCACGCGTTCTCGCCGAGCCGCCAAAAGAGGGATTTAATCTCCTTGTCTACTTTGTGCCGCCCGCGATTATTTTAATCGGTGCGGTGATTCTTTTCCGCGCGTTCAAAGAATGGAAAAATGATAATGGCGAAAAGGATGCTCCCATAACGGAGGCAAGTCCTAAATCCACGCGCGAGACGAGCAATCCAAAAGATGATTACCTTGCCAAATTTGAAGAAGAATTGCGTAAGAGAGAATAGGAGCCAATATGACTGAAGAAAACACCCCTGAAAACAGCCCACAAAAACGCGGGATGCCGCTCTGGGTGCAAATCACCGTTTGGTCGGTTTTGGTTGCCCTACTCGTGGTCGTCTTTATGGGATTACAACGCGCTCAAGAGGGAAATGTCCAAACTGGCGAGGAAACCGGCAAATTCGATTTTACAATGCCACTTTTTGAGGGCTATTATCACGAGGGCGCACAGGAAATCTCTCTAACGGATTTGCGCGGCAAGATCGTGGTGCTTAATTTTTGGGCGAGTTGGTGTGTAACTTGCAAAGATGAAGCGGTTGAACTCGAAGAGGCTTGGCGATATTACCAGCCCGATGGTGAGGTGGTTTTCATCGGTATAGATTATGTAGATACCGAGCCAGAAGCACGCGTTTATCTCAAACGCTACGATATTACTTATCCGAATGGTCCTGATATGGGGACGAAAATTTCGCAAGCTTTCCGTATTCAGGGCGTGCCAGAAACTTATTTTCTTGATAGAGATGGTGTCGTAAAACATGTCCAACTGGGACCTTTCCAGTCTACGGCACAGATTATGAGCATTATTGATGCTTTATTAGCTGAATAAGGAGGAGGAAATATGGATATAGGCGCAGTTTTTATACTTTTAGCCCTTGTGATTTTGGTGGCAATGTATTTGGCGCAACCTTATATGGAAAGGCGCGGAAAAATTATTTCTGCGGAAGAGTTAGCTCTCTCGGCTTTATTCGCAGAACGGGATCACGCGATTGATACGCTGAAAGAACTAGAGTTTGATTATTCTCTCGGCAAAATCCCCGCAGAAGATTACGATGGCCAACGAGTAGATTTAATGCAGAAGGGCGCAGAGGTTTTACGCAAAATTGATGAATTCAAAGCCGAAGATATCCCCGAAGATAAAGTTGAAACGGCTATCTCTTCTCGCCGCGCGGAGATTAGCCCCGTAGACGATGATCTCGAATCGCTGATTGCGGCGCGACGTAGTAAACGTAAAGCCAAATCGGGCGGTTTTTGCCCGAATTGCGGGCATCCTGTTTTGAGTACGGATAAGTTCTGTACGAATTGCGGGAAGAGGACGTAGAGCAGTAATCGGTAAATCAGGTATCAGTAAGCAGGTATCAGTAAATCGGGTAACCAATAGACTAGAGACCACCAGATTAATAAACTAACAAAAAGGTAGAACTATGAAATCACGTTTTTTAGTAATTTTCGCTATTTTAGCTTTATCCCTTTCGGCTTGCGTTTCTCTCGCCGAGGATGTCACCCCTCCCCCCGATGCACAGGAACAAGTCACCGCACCGGAGGCAACCGATGAGCCGGAAGAATCGGTTGCGCCTGAAACATCCGAAAATGGGGAGACGCTTTTTGCCGAAAATTGCATCCGATGTCATGGCGAAGATGGAACGGGGCTAGAGAATGCCGCGGATCTCACAAATAGCGAAAGAATGAGCCGCTATCCCGATGCGATGCTCGCGGCAGTAATTGAAAAAGGTAACGGAAACGGGATGCCGGCTTTCGGCGATGAGTTGAATAATACAGAGATCGCTTCTTTGGTCACTTATTTGCGCGGCATCGAAGCGAAAACGACAGATGCCGAATCCGCTGTTGATGGGGACGCGCAAGCCGACCCCACGTCTGAGGCGGAAGCTGATTTAACGGGAAAAATTACAGGTTCAGTCATCAACGGGACAGGCGGCGATCTGCCAGAGGGCCTCACCATCCAATTAGAGGCTTATGACCACGATTTATCGAATGGCGGTTTTAACAAAATTTTCACGCTGGAAAGTTCAGTTGATGCGGACGGAAATTATCTTTTTGAAAATATTGAAATGCCAGAAGGGCGTGCTTTTTTGGGGATTATTGAGAAAGATGGCGTTGTTTATTCTTCGCAACCCGGCTTCGCCATGAAAGGCATCACAGAATTAGATATAGATGTTATTTATTATGAAACCAGCACCGATGCTTCTGAATTGAACATTGACCGATTGCATATTTTCTTTGAGCCGCCAGATGTGGAAGCAGAGCTTGCTCAGGTGGTTGAGGTTTTCGTGGTCTCGAATCCAACTTTATACGCGATTGTGCCAGAAGAAGCGGGAAAAGCTGTGATTGAATTCGCCTTGCCCGAAGGCGCGACAAATATCCAATTTGACGATGGTGTTTTTGGCGAGCGTTATACCCAAACCGCAGGCGGATTCGGCGATACCGACCCGATTTTGCCGGGAATGGGACGTTTAGAAATTGTGACTTTCTTTGAAATGCCTTATGAAAAGGCTTTTCTGGTCGGCAATCAACTCAATTTTGTTCAAAAAATTACACATCCTATTGATTCTGCGATTGTGATGTCTCCGCAAGGGCTAAAAATCGAGAGCGATCTTCTCAAAGAAAGTGGAGAACGTGAGGCGCAGGGATTAATCTACAATACCTATTCGAGCCAACCTTTGCCCATCGGGGCAACCTTTGAGATGACAGTTTCCGGCAAAGTCTCGGCAACTGCCACCGGCGGCGAGACAAATTCACAACAAAATATCGTTTACGGCGCGTTGGCGTTGGGACTTGTTTTAATCGGAGCCGGTGTATGGTTTTATCTCCGCGACCGCAACGAAGACGACTATGAAGATGATGATTATGAAGACGATTCGGTCGAATACGATGATGCCGATAAATTGATGGACGCGATCATCGCTCTCGATGATGCTTATCGCACCGGAGATATTAGCGAAGAAGTGTATCGAAAACGGCGCGGCACCTTGAAGGAAGAATTGAAGAAGTTAGTTTAGACTAATCTGCTGGTCATAATCCCTATGATTCGTGTAAAAAAACTCGTCAAACGTTTTGGGCTAAAAACCGTTCTGCGCGGCATGGATTTTTCCGTTGAAAATGGAGAATTTGTCGCGCTGATTGGTCCAAATGGCGCGGGAAAAAGTACATTTTTGCGTATTCTCGCCTCGCTCACTCGCCCCTCAATGGGGTCGGTTAGCGTGGCAGGATTTTCTCTCCCAAAAGAAGCCGCTGACGTTCGGCGTAAGCTGGGAGTCGTTTCCCATCAACCTCTGCTTTATGTTGATCTGACCGCCGCAGAAAATCTCAAATTTTACGGGCGGATGTACAATCTGCCGGATGTGGATACACGCATTATCGAAGTGCTGGAGATGGTCGGATTAACAAAACGGCGGGACGACCTCGTCCGTACATATTCGCGCGGGATGCAACAGCGTCTTGCTATTGGGCGTGCTGTTCTCCACGACCCCAGCGTGATGCTCTTCGATGAGCCTTATACCGGTCTCGATCAAGATGCCTCCGCCATGCTAGACGATGTGCTTCGTACCGTTGCCGCGCGCGGTCGCACCGTTGTGATGACCTCCCACGACCTCGCCCGCACTGAAGACCTCGCTACTCGTTTCGATGTACTTTCGCGCGGCAAAATCGCCGCGTCTGCAACGCATAAAGATTTTGGGAGTGGGAATTTACTTAACTTCTATAAGAATGTTTTGGAAGAGGGGAAAAAGCAATGAAAAAGAAAAATAGCTATCTTCGCGCCATTGGTGCAATAGCATGGAAAGATCTCGCCGCAGAATTGCGCTCGCGCGAATTACTCTCCGCAATGTTGGTTTTTTCCCTCTTAGTCATTCTAATCTTCAACTTTGCTCTTGAACTAGATGCAAAAACACGCAATTCCGTCACGGCGGGCGTTCTCTGGGTCACCTTCGTCTTCGCTGGAACTCTCGGTCTCAACCGCTCGATGGCAATCGAAAAAGATCGCGGCTGTCTTGATGGGCTTCTGCTTGCCCCAGTTGATCGAAGCGCGATTTATTTTGGCAAAGCAATTAGCAATTTAGCCTTCATGTTCATTGTTGAAATCATCATCCTACCCGCCTACAGCTTTTTATATAATATCAATCTATTCCAACCGGGATTACTCTTCGTTATCTTTCTCGGCTCCATCGGCTACACCGCGGTCGGAACATTGCTCTCAGCAATGAGCGTTCAAACCCGCACGCGGGATGTGATGCTTCCGATTTTGCTCTTCCCTGTCATCGTGCCGGTGCTGATCGCCGCGGTAAAAGCCAGTGGCGGCTATTTGCAAAAATTACCCTTCGACCAAATCCTGCCGTGGATTAATTTGCTGATCGTTTATGACATCATTTTCATCGCCATCTCTTTTATGGTTTTTGACTATGTTGTTGAAGAGTAGGGTAGACCTAATCCCCCCTGCTCCCTTTTTATCGGAGAACTTTTGTGAAAACTAAACCTACCGCTCTTAAATCGCTCGATGTTTTATCCCTCATATTATTGGCTATTGCCACCTATCTCGCCCTCGTCTTTGCCCCCACCGAAAAAGTAATGGGAGAAGTACAACGCGTTTTCTACTTCCACGTCGCGACAGCGTGGGTCGGCTTGCTGGGATTCGTTGCCGCGGGCGTGACCGGTGTTATCTACCTAAAAACACAAAATCTCAAATGGGATTTAATCGAAGAAGCCGCAGTTGAGATTAGCCTCGTCTTCTTCTTCATCGCCATCGTTCTTGGCTCAATCTGGGCGCGTCCAATTTGGAATACTTGGTGGACGTGGGATCCGCGTCTCACCTCCGCCTCTATCGTTGAGCTAATTTATTTGGCATATCTAATGCTCCGTCAGGGCATAGATGACCCTGATAGGCGAGCCAGATTCGGCGCGGTTTATACGCTGGTCGGCGCAATTTCCGTCCCCATCACCTTTTTGTCGATTCGCATGTTCCGCACCATTCATCCCATCGTCATCGGGACTCAGGGCGGCACACAAGAAAAAATAGGCATGACCGGTGATATGAAAATCGCCTTCTTCTTTGCTCTCTTCACTTTCACCGTCATCTTCATTGACCTTTTTTGGAATCGCATCCGCTTGGGGCAATTAGAGCAAAAGGTCGAACAATTAAAGCTGAAAGTAATGGAGTAAAACACTCACCGCAAAAACACAAAAAGCGCAAAGGATTCCTTTGTGTACTTTCTGCCTTCGTAGTAAAAAACAGGAGCTAAACCATGCAAACAATTCCCGATACATCCGTCTATATGATTGCAGGCTATATCATTTTTTTTAGCGTCACCATTGTCTACATTATCAGTCTCTTCACCCGTTGGAAAAAGCTAGAACGAGATTTGAAGACTTTAGAGGAGATAGATGAGTAGAGAGCAAAGAAAAAGCCCGCTTCATGCGGGCTTTTTCTTTGCTCTGCGCTATAATACTTTTCATAAAACGCCCAAAAACTTAAGTCTGATGTCTTAAGTCTAAATATACAAAAGGAAAAACAATGACCAACCCCCACCTCCCCCTCGATCAAAAAATTCTCGGCGATATTTATAGCAGTCGCGAGGCAATGGACAATCTCGAAACCCTCTGCGATGATTTCGGCTCTCGCTTCGGCGGGACAAAAGGCGAAAAACGCGCCGCAGACTTCCTAAAAGCCAAAATGGAAGAATACGGTCTCAGCAACGTTCACCTTGAGCCTTTCGACTACCTCGGCTGGGAACGCGGCTCTGCCTCCCTCGAAATTATTAGCCCAATTCAGAAGAATATCCCCTGCATCACCCTCCCCCACTCCCCGCCCGTAGAGATCGAAGCCGAAATTTTCGACATCGGCGCAGGTTTCCCCGCCGATTTTGACACGCACGCCGAGGAAATTAAAGGCAAATTCCTGATGGCTAATAGCGAACTTTACCCCAAAGGAATTAAACGCTGGGTACATCGTCAAGAGAAATATGGTCGTAGCCTCCTAGCGGATGCAGCTGGATTTATCTTCGTCAACCATTATCCGGGCTATGGTCCCGCAACGGGCGGCGTGGGCAGTCACGGCAAAGCCGGTCCCATCCCCGGCATCTCTATTTCTTATGAAGACGGGACATTTATCCAACGTCTTGCCAAAAAGCACGGCTCGGTCAAGATTCGGCTATCGAGTAGCGATAAGCTCCGCCCAATGACCTCTTGGAACGTCGTCGGCGACCTCGTTGGTACGGAAAAGCCCGAAGAAATCATCATGATCGGCAGCCATTACGATGGTCACGACATCGCACAAGGAGCCAGCGACCCCGCATCCGGCGTTGTTTCAGTGCTAGAAACAGCTCGGGTTCTCGGCAAGCACGCCCAACTTCCACGCACGATCCGCTTTGCTTTTTGGGGCGTAGAAGAAATCGGTTTACTCGGTTCAAAAGCCTACGTCCGCGACCACGCGGCGGAGCTTTCCCAAATCCGCTTTTATTTAAATATGGATGCTGCGGGCGGGATGCCCTCCAAAGACATCAACCTTCATGCGTGGCAGGAATTGCAATCCACTTTTGAGGGTTTCCGCGAAGAAATGGTGCAGGATTTCGCCATCGGGCAAAATTTCCACTCCGCTTCCGACCATTATTCTTTCCTGCTGGAGGGCGTGATCACCGGCGGCGTTGAGCCGGTGCGGGAGACGCGCAGCGGACGCGGCTACGGGCATACCAAATTTGACACGGTGGATAAAGTAACGATTTTGGGATTGCGGGATGCCGCCTCCCTTGCGGCGCGGATACTCTTGCGGGTTGCGCGCGTGGATAACTGGCTTGCCTCCCCGCGGGACGCAGAATCTGTGCGTGCGCTTTTGAATCAGCCGCAATTCGCCGAGATACAGGCGTTCCGCAAGAAGATGGATGCGTATTTTGAAGAGTAATCACCAAACAGATTTCAAAAATCTTAAGCGATGGTTTTAAAACGATCTTGCATTTAGCCTCACGCATTTTCGTAAAGCAAGGCTTTTACAGAGACTTTTGAAATCTCTCTCACTAGAATTCAAAAAGCCGTGTCCATTTTCAGGACACGGCTTTTTGAATCATATCGCGTTGTCATTGCGAGGCGGTTTTATCGCCGAAGCAATCTCCCTGATAGTTGGGAAGTTGCTTCATCGGGTTTCGCAATGACAGACAATCACTTATAGTTTATTCTTCAACTTCGGGAAGCGGGACAAATCCCAAAATGGTGTAGGGATATTTATCGGTCGCGAGCAAGAAACCGTTTCCGTAACGGACTAATCCTTCAAAGTTGCGGAGGTTGCCGTCAGCCATTAACTGCAACATGATCGGTGCTGTTTCGGTCATTACAATCCCGTCTGCGCTGTAGGAGAACTCAAGCAATCGTTCTACGCCCGCACTCGCGGCGTGGGTGGGACCTTCACCGTAGAACTCAACAACGGGGTCAAATTCGGGAAGCAAAACTTCTTCGCCCGGATAGAAATAGTTAATCGCCCAGAAAGAGCCATTCTCATCCAACGCGGTCGCATCGGTGAGACGATATTCAACATTTTCTAAAGCCACTGTTCCGGCTTCGCTCAAATCGGTGCTGAAAAGGTGCGCAACGGGATTGGCGTTGACAGCACCACCATTTGCCTCGTGAATGGTTACGAGATTACCATCTGCCAAGAACATGGTCTCGTCTGACATATTATCCACACCGGATTGGGAGTCGATTTTTGCCATTGTCGCGGTATCCATCGTTACGCCGCTCAAATCAGGGGCAATTGTTCCGGCGATCAGGTTGGCGTACATCCCATCCGCGCCGGCGACTTCAATGGTCATATAAACATTATCGCCGTCAAAAACAATCGATTCAAAACCTTCAAAACCCTCAATCGCGAAGGCTTCGGGCGCAGAGAAAGGAATTAGTGATGCCTCGAGCGGCGCAAAACTTTCTCCGTTCATATAGGCATCCAAGTCGGCTTTGGCAATCGCAAAGAGAGAGCCATTATCTTCTGTGCCTTCTTCAAGATAGAAATTGGGATATTGGGGCATCA
>JAOZOM010000206.1 GCA_029933275.1 Anaerolineales bacterium
GTCTTAGAGTTAGACGAATTATGGTCATTTGTACTCAAAAAAAGCAATCAGCGATGGATATGAATCGCATTGTGCCGCCGTACCCGTCAAGTGGTAGCTTGTTTTGTAGGAGACCGTAGCGAAAAGAGCTGTCGTCAATTGTGGAAACGAGTGCCTAATGAATACAAGAAATGTCACTCCTACAGTGATTTTTGGGCAGCTTATAAAAAAGTTCTTTCAAGCGATACATATCAAAGTGTTGGCAAAGAAAGTGGAGAAACTGCTCTTGTAGAGCGTTGGAATAACACCTTACGGCAGAGACTTACCCGATTTGTACGAAAAGCTTTGTCCTTTTCTAAGTCTGATATTTTTCACGAAGCGGTTTTTAACCTATACTTGCATTATTACAATACTACATGGTGTCCTATCAGTTGATATGTAACTACTACCCTTTTTTGAACTCTTTTACAAGTCTTTCTTTTTCTTTGTCTGAAACAAAAGCGGCATTGATTGCGTTGAGTGTTTGGTTTTTAAGCGTCAGCATTGAAAGACCAAGTTTCTCATGCGCCATTTGGAATTCTCCGCTTAAAGAGATTCTCGAAATACTGGGGTCATCGGTATTAATCGTTGTAATCAAACCAGCCTCAATCATCTTAGTTAGAGGATGTTCTTTTAGCGAAGTGACAACGCCCGATTGATGATTACTCGTCACACAGACTTCAAAAACCGTCCCACGCTCTTTCGCCAAAGCGACCACATTCTCATCTTCCATGATGCGCACACCATGACCGATTCTATCCGCGCCCAAAACTTCGATAGCTTCTCGCACATTCTCCGCCCCGCCCCACTCTCCGGCATGGACGGTAATCTTTAGCCCGGATTCTTTTGCCTCTCGGAAAATCGGGGCAAAGGGTTTGCCCGAAAACTCCGCTTCGTTACCGGCAATATCCAACCCAACGATGCCCTGATCTTGCATCCCAGAAGCCAACCACGCGACTTGCTCCGCCAACTCTGGGCTTTCGTGGCGATTAACGCTCGCAATCAACTTTACATCAATCCTAAATTTTTCTGCGGTTCTATTTGCACTCTCACAAACCCATTCCATCACATCGTGGAGCGGAAAACGCTCGGCGCGACTTAATGCTACGGGTGTAAAACGCAACTCCATATAACGGATATTATCGCGCACAGCGTCTTCGACCGCTTCGCGTGTCACGCGCGCAATCACGTCCGGAGAGCGATAGAAAAGTCTTAATGTTTTAAATTTTTCAAGAAAATTATTGAAGTTATAGGGTTCTTCGTCCCCAATTTGCACCAATCCGCTCAAACGCAAGATACTCGCAGGAACCGTAATCTGATGTTTACGGGCAATATCAAGCATTGTTCCTATTCGCAAAGACCCCTCCAAATGGCGATGTAATTCCGCCTTCGGAAGGACGAGAAAAATGTTTAGGGAGGAGGTTGGTGCGTAAGGTTGCATTTAATTGGATAATTGCAAGTTGCAAGTGAAAGGAACCGATTTACCGATTTCCTGATCTACTGATACCTGAGCTACTGACCTACTTCTTCTTATGCCGTCTACGTTTCTTTTTCGTCTTTGTCGGTTTTGCGTTTTGTGTTGTCTGCGTAGAAATAGCGTTCGTATCCAAAACAACGCCCAAAGGTTGGGCTTTCCAACGGCGAGGCTGATAAGCGAAAACTCGGCTAATGACCTGTGAGCGAATATCGCTCAACAAAACTTGGAACATTTCAGAGGCTTGCCGCCTGTATTGTACCAGTGGGTCGCGTTGTGCATAAGCCTCTAATCCGATTGAGACGCGCAAGGCTTCGACCTTCGTTAGATATTCCACCCATTGATCGGTAATCGCCTTGAGCAAAAGCTGACGCTGGATATTGGTCATTTCTTTATGACCAAGTTTCTCGATGATAATCTCGCGCTCTTCTTCGGGGAGATTGGCAGGCGGTGTTTGGGCATATTCATCTGCCAATAGGTCGGCTGGCAAGCCCAAATCCACGAGCGTAGCGGCGGTTGCTCCCTCCCGCAATTTTGCCTCGCCCCATGCGCTTTCCAATGTTTGCTCGGCAAGGTCAAAATGATCCATCACTTCATCAATCAAATTTTCAACTTCGATATTTTCCAGATATTGCGCTGCCAAATAAATATATTGGAAACGGGTATAAGTTTTTTGGACTTGACGGTGGGTGCGCGGGTCAAAAACATTGCGGACACCCTGCGCGAGACCGAGTAAAAGTCGGGCGTTTGTGGTGTCGCTCCAGACCTCCACAGGCTCCCGTTTAAGTGCGGATTCGAGGTCCCGAGCCAATTGCCCATTCTCTCCCGCCATTGACTCAAGACGTGCTTCGAGAGCTTGGTCGGCGGCTTCGATGATTTCTTTTTCTATTTCGTTCCAACTTTTTTGCGTGAGCGCGTTTTTATTGATATTGAGCGGTTGCCCCAAACGGTATTCAACACCGGCAATCATGCGCGTTAGGTTAATTTCTTTGAGTTGGGTCTCAATCATCTCTCGCAATTCATCTTCGAGTTCGTAAGCATCATCGACGAGAATCCGAAGCTGATTTTTGCTCAGCTTCAAGCGCATGGCGAGCAAGCTGTTTAGTTCATCTAAAAGCTCTTGCGAACGGAGAATTTCTTCGCGATCTTCTTGATTTTGGATGAAGGTATCAAGGAGGTCAAGGCGTTCTTCGAGCAGATTATCAAAACCATCGCTGGCACGATAAACCGTACTTTCAATCGCCTTGAAGATGCGGTCTTGTTCGGCATTAATTACCTCGCGCAGGAGGTCAAGCAAAGCAGATTTAGGGTTTTCGACATCGTGTAACTCGTTAAGGAGCAACTTCATCCCAAAGGAGGGGAAAATATCATCTTTGCGGTCGGTGAAGGAGGGTTGAACACCCTCTGTCCATGCCAATAAACGCCAGGGACCTTCTTCTTCGTCCGTTAAAGCGTCTTGAACGCGCTTTTCAGCTTCTATACGAAGCATATCAGCGATATCTTCGCCTAAATCTTCTTTGACAAAAACAAGATCGCGTTGCGAGTAGATTTTTTCACGTTGGCTGTTCAGCACATCATCGTAATCGAGAAGATGTTCGCGCATATCAAAATTCGCGCCTTCAACACGATGCTGGGATTGTTCGATGATATTGGCTACAATTTTATTTTCAAGCGGTAGAGAATCGTCCACTTTGAGACGTTCCATCAAGTTTCCAACTTGCTCGCCACCGAAGAGACGCATCAGGTCATCTTCGAGAGAGAGGAAAAAGCGCGAGGATCCGGGATCGCCCTGACGACCGGCGCGCCCACGGAGTTGGTTATCAATCCGCCGCGCATCGTGCCGTTCCGAGCCGATAACGTGTAATCCGCCCACCCTTTTAACATGTTCCATTTCATCGAAATACTTTAGGAAATAGCCAATTTCAGTTTCATAGATGCCATAATCTATATCATCGCGTTCCAGCAAAACCTGACGCTGCTCTTCGAGGGTCAAATTATAGGCATTTTCAACATCGTTTTTGCGTAAAACGCGATTCACAGTGGAGAGAATTTCTTCTGCAATATCGCCGCCGAGTTTAATATCCACACCACGTCC
>JAOZOM010000031.1:0-7495 GCA_029933275.1 Anaerolineales bacterium
GAAACGAGCGGTTGTCCATAGTTGATTGCGTGGACAAATTTATCTGCAATATAAGGGATTGTGACCGTAATTGATAGTGCAAGCGCGCTTTCAATCTTCTCCTTTGAAAGCCCTGAGCGCGGCACGACCGCGTTCAAAACAAGATTAATCTTTTCGGGTGGATAACCCAACTTGGTATAAGTATCCACCGCAGCAGCAGCCGCTCGAATTGATGCCATTTCTGGCGCGACGAGTAGCAAGATCAGATCGGCTTCATCGAGCGTACTGAGGGTCATCGGATTAAAATCGTGGGGCAGATCCGCAATGATATAACTGAATTCGTGTCGTAGCATTTTCAGGGCAGTATTGAGCGTTTCTTTTTCCAACGGCGTCGCTTCAGATGGCAAAGTTGGCGCAGGAATGAAGGAGAGACCACTCTCGTGCTGATTAATAACAGAATTGATCGCTTCTAGATCAATATCCTCCGCACCAAAGCGAGCGAGATCTGCCCAAGTGCGTTTGAGCGGTGCATTTAGCATCAATGCTACTTGTCCTGCGGTCATGGCAAGATCCAGGAGGATAGTAGGCTTCTGCCAAAGGCTGTACATTCCCAAAGAAAGATTGACCGCGAGGCTGGAGCACCCTGTCCCACCGCGTAGGCTGTGAACAGCGATCAGGCGTGATTTCTCTTCGATTGCACTTTCTGAGCGTATAGGTTTTGTTCGTTCAGCGCGCCGTAACAAAGCAATGATGCGTGCTGCCAATTCTTCGGGGGCAAAGGGCTTGGTAAGGTAATCGTCGGCTCCGGATTCGAAGGCTTCAAGTTTTGCTTTCATATCAACTTGCGCTGTAAGCATCAAAATAGGCGTATGAGCAAAGGCTTCTTCTTTTCGTAGTAATCTGGTTACTTCATAGCCGCTCATCTTGGGCATCATCACATCGGTGATAATAAGATCGGGGGTAAAGTCGCGCGCCTTTTGGATTCCCTCGCTACCACTGGAAGCAGTTTCAATCTGATAATCTTGCTCACTCAGAGCGTGGATAATGAGGTTGAGGTAAATTTTCTCATCATCAATGGCGAGAATTTTAGTCATATTTTTTTACCCTTTAGAATCTGTATAGTTGCCAATTCCCTTAACCATCAAGTATTTGGAAACAACATCCGCTTCTTCTTCTATAGCTGTGATTAAATGATCTGCTTGGCGGAGATTGCCTTTACCACTTTCTTCTTCCAACTCTTTGCTTAAATTGGTTAAATGGGCGGCTGAAAAAGTAGCCGCCATCCCCTTAAGATTATGAGCAGCGCGATTGAGAGAAATAGAATCTTCTTTTGAGAGAGCGGTCTTCATCTCGGTAATACGTTCAGGGATATTGTGAAAGAAATCTCCGCACATTTCAGTGAAGAAATCATAATCATTGCTAAAGCGAGGGAGAGCCGATTCTATGTCCAGTGGGGGAATCTCTTTTGAACGAGAGCCTGCCGAAGTTGGCGTAGCGGGGGCGGTTTTTTCCTCCGTTTCAAAAGCCTTTCCAAAAGCGGTGAAATCCCGTTCAAAGAGGAAAGCATCAGAAGCGACAGAAAAATCTTCTTCCTCTTCTTTATTTTTCGGCACCGATAGTGTCTTTTTACTCCAGCGATCGATTGTCGCAAAGAGAGAGCGCTTGTCGATGGGTTTGGAAATATAATCATCCATGCCTGCATTAAGGCAGCGTTCTCGATCCCCCTTCAAGGCGTGAGCGGTCATGGCAATAATCGGAATATGCGATTTCCCCGCTTCCCAAGCGCGAATGCGGCGCGTGGCTTCGAATCCATCCACTAGGGGCATTTGCACATCCATCAGCACGAGACTATATTGATTTTCTTTGAGACTTCGAATGGCTTCTTTCCCATTATTGACTACGTCAACCGAGTGTCCTATTTTTTGGAGCAAAGCCACTGCAACTTTTTGATTAACAAGATTATCTTCAGCTAGCAAAATGCGCTGTCCTTTTCGTTTTTCTTCTTTTATCAAATGGCGGGTGACGAGTCTGCCTGTACCGGGTAATTTGGCTTCTTTTTCGTTCATAACGGTAACTAAAGAATCGAAAAGCATTTGTTGCTTAATCGGTTTGAGCAAATAACCCGCACAACCTAAACTACTGAGCCTTTTTGCATCGCCGCGCTTCCCCATTGAAGTAAGTACCACCACACTTAGGTTTTTATTTCTGGGATCGCTAAAAATTGCGCGAGCGGTTTGTTCGCCATCCATTTTTGGCATTTGCATATCAAGCAAAACCATATCATAAGGTGCTTTATTCGTATGGCGGGCGATCAAAAGCGCATCAAGTCCCTCTTGCCCACCTTCAACGGCATCTGCTTGTGCGCCAAAACCCTCGACCATTTTTTTCAGGATGATGCGATTCGTAGCGTTATCATCAATAATCAGGATATTTAACCCGCGCAGACCGGTGACCTTGACTTTCGCTTCGCTCTCCTTTTGGGCTTGCTTCTCGAACTCAAGCGTGAAATTGAAATCGGACCCTTTTCCGTACTCGCTGGACACAGCCATCTTTCCCCCCATCGCTTCAACCAGATGTTGCGAGATTGCCAATCCCAGTCCTGTGCCGCCAAATTTACGCGTCGTGGAGCCATCGGCTTGAGTGAATCTTTCAAAAATTGCTTCGATGCGATCTGGCATAATACCAATCCCCGTATCTTGCACCGAAAACTGGATTTTAACGCGCTTATCGGTCTCTTCTACCGCTTCGGCTCGGATAATAACTTCCCCCTTCTCCGTGAACTTGATCGCATTGCCCGTTAAGTTAACTAAAATTTGCCGCAACCGACTAGGATCGCCAAGCAGATTGGTGGGCAAGTCTGGAGGGATAAGAGATGCAAGTTCCAGCCCTTTTTCTTCAGCGCGATTAGCAAGTATATATGCAACTCCCTCAACAGTATTGCGTAAATCAAACTCGATGATTTCCAGATCAAGCTTTTTTGCTTCAATCTTTGAATAATCAAGGATGTCGTTAAGTAAAGTTAGCAGAGCCTCCGCACTTTGTAGGGCAATGGTGAGGTAATCTTTTTGTTCGATGCTTAAGGGAGTATCGAGGGCAATATCAAGCATCCCGATCACACCATTCATCGGAGTACGGATTTCATGACTCATATTGGCAAGAAATTCGCTTTTTGTACGATTAGCCTCTTCGGCGGCTTCACGCGCTTTGACCAAGACAGAAATATCATGGTATAGAGCCAGAGTACCAGTTTTTTTGCCATCGACAATAATTGGAAGGCCAAATAATTCCACGTCCACAAGTGTACCGTCTTTTCGTCGCCTTTTGGTGACGCCATGAACTCGTCTGCTCGTGGCTTGGGAGGTAAAGATGGCTGCTTCTTCTTTCGTGTCGGGCGTTGTGATGAGCGAATCGATATTTTGACCAACAATCTCGTCTGCTTGGTAGCCAAATAGGGTTTGAAAAGCAGGGTTGCATGAAAGAATTTTCTCGTCGTTATCGAGCGTTACGACAGCTGTGGGAATATTTTCAACCAATGCTTGAAAATATTGTTTTTGGCGCGTTATCTCAGTTTCAGCCTCTTTACGTTCTTCGTTTTCCGCCGATAAGGCTTTAATTGTCTTTTGTAATTCTACTGTGCGTTTGATTACTCTTCCCTCAAGAGCCCGTTGAATACCCGCAAGGCGTTCCTCGCGCAACCCGATGGCATGGAAGATAGTTCCCATTACAATCGGAGCTGTGTCTACAACAAATAAAAGAGGGTTTGTTTGTTGAACTGTCAGAAAATTAGACGGTAGAAGAACTTTTCCTGCTGACAAGGCTTCGAACGCTGTTCCCACAACTGGGAAAAGCCCTCCAAATAAAACACCGAATAAAGTATATTTTGTTCTATAGGAAAAATTGGAAAACCAGATCAATATTTTATCCATCGTAGCTCCGAGAAAAAGAATCCCATAAAAAGATTGTTGACTAAGTTTAGCATAAAAAATATATCATTCTGCAATACCTTCGCCAAATTCAGAATTCCGGTGAAAAACGTGATTTTTGCCCAAAGTATTTAAAAAACATACCACTTTGACCCTTAAAACAGGCGTTTCAAGGGAACGCACCCTAAAAACAACACGTTTTCAAGACGTTTCCCTCCACCAACAAACGTGTTTTAAAAATGGCGAAAGTATTGCAACAAGTATCCCCTAAACTGAAACGTGCCCTTCTCAAATTCAGTTTTTTTGTATCTGCTTATTTTTGTTTTTAGGATAACGTCTGTTTTAAAAAAACACTCGGAGTCTACTTTTTTTGTGCATTTATGGTAAAATCTCTCCGCTCGGAGGGATGGCCGAGTGGACGAAGGCGCCTGTCTTGAAAACAGGTTAGGTGCAAGCCTACGAGGGTTCGAATCCCTCTCCCTCCGCTCACTTTCATCCGAGTATTAACAATCTAACTGGGGAGGTGCCAGAGTGGCTGAATGGGCTCGCCTGCTAAGTGAGTGTCGGGGTTTACTCGACCGCGGGTTCGAATCCCGCCCTCCCCGCTATGAGAAACGCGTCCCGCGAAGGACGCGTTTTTGCTTTCTCCCGTTTAAGTGTACAATTTAGCGACAATACCATTCTGGAGGCAAAAATGACTTACGAAGCAATCCTTAGTGAGAAAAAAGAAAATGTGGGCTTGATTACACTCAATCGCCCGAACGCGATGAACGCGCTGAACGGCACCTTGATGACCGAGTTGATTGATGCACTCTCCGCATTTGATGCAGATGAGGAAATTGGCGCAATTGTGATCGCAGGCAGCGAGCGTGTTTTTGCCGCGGGCGCAGATATTAGCGAGATGTCGAAAATGTCGGCAGTGGAGATGGTGAAAGGGAGTTTTGTGGTGCTTTTTGATGGTGTCCGCAAAATCAAAAAGCCGATTATTGCCGCCGTTTCTGGATACGCTCTCGGCGGCGGATGCGAACTAGCGATGTCCTGCGATATGATTATTGCCTCAGAAAAAGCCAAATTTGGACAACCTGAAATTAATCTCGGCGTAATCCCCGGCGCAGGCGGGACACAGCGGCTCACGCGTGCAGTGGGCAAGGTCATTGCAATGGAAATGGTTCTCAACAACCGCACATTATCCGCTAAAGAGGCTCTGGAGTTTGGTCTCGTTAACCGCGTTGTCCCTGTCGAGGAATATCTTGATGTTGCGCTTAAGTTGGCAAAACGAGTAGCGGCACGCGCACCTTTGGCTCTTCGCCAGGCGAAAGATGCCGTCAACAAAGCCTTTGAGCTTTCACTCACCGAAGGTCTCGATTTTGAACGCCGAGCTTTTTATTTTCTCTTCGCGACTGAAGACCAAAAAGAAGGCATGGCGGCTTTCACCGAAAAACGCTCCGCTGAGTGGAAAGGCGAGTAGAAAACGTATAGCGTGTTATGTCATATTAGCCTCCAAGCAAAAATCTTGGAGGCTTTTTTATTCTTTCACCTGCGTTATAATTCAGCCCAATGAAAATACTCACCGTTCTCACCTACTACCGCCCCCATACTTCGGGATTGACTATTTATGCGGAAAGATTAGCACGTGCTCTCGTCAAACGCGGACACGAAGTAACCGTAATGACCACGCAGTTCGATAAATCTCTACCTCGCGAGGAGATAATGGAGGGCGTGCGCGTGGTGCGCGTTCCCGTTGCTTTTCGCGTCAGCAAGGGGACAGTCGCTCCCACATTTGGCTTGGTTGCCACCAAACTGGTTTGGGAGCATGACGTAGTCCAAATGCACCTCCCCCAATTTGATGCCCCGGGCGTTGCCTTTCGCGGTCGCCTCTTTGGTAAACCCTCTGTTCTCACTTATCATTGCGACTTAAACCTCTCCTCAGGTTTTTTTAATCGCATTGTTAATTCGGTTGTCCATTTCCAAAATAATTTAGCAGGATTATTGGCAAATCGGATTGTCACCTACACCCAAGATTACGCCGATCATTCCCCTTACCTTTCACGATATAAGAAAAAACTGCGTACTTTTCTCCCGCCAGTTGAGTTGCCCGAAGTGAGTGATGATGCAGTCATAGCTTTTGCAAAGAAATATCAAATTGCTGAGAGAAATCCTGTCATCGGGATGGCGACTCGTCTCGCCGCGGAGAAAGGCGTAGAAATTTTGCTCGATGCGATGCCACAAATTTTGGCACAATATCCCAATGCCCAAATTTTATTCGCCGGACAATATC
Source organism: Anaerolineales bacterium (assembly GCA_029933275.1). Lineage (GTDB taxonomy): Bacteria > Chloroflexota > Anaerolineae > Anaerolineales > Villigracilaceae > Desulfolinea. The sequence goes on from JAOZOM010000031.1 coordinate 6,181, forward strand.
AAGATGTGTTGAGCGAGCAAAGCTACGCAGATCGCTTGATGCCGCGCATCAAAGAATATGAGAAAAAAGGAAACTGGACTTTCCTTGGCATTCTTAATCCTAAAGAAATGGCGGCTTTTTATCCCGCCCTCGATGCTTTAGTAGTCCCCTCGCTCAATGCGACCGAGGCATTTGGTCTCGTCCAAATCGAAGCGATGCTCAACAATGTCCCCTGTGTGGCATCGGCGTTGCCCGGTGTTCGTCAGCCGGTGTTGATGCACGAGATGGGCGAAATCGCGGCAATCGGCAGTGCCGATGAACTCGCCGATGGCTTGCTCAAAATATTCGCCGATAAAGAAAAATATCACTGCGATACAGCCGCACTCGCGCAGACTTATGATCCCGACAGTGTCGCGGCGGTATATGAGAAGATGTTTGAGAATCTTAGGAAAAAGTAAACCAAACAAACTACCCCAACACTTCAAAGCCTTCTTCGGCAAAGTGACGGTCAAAGGTGAATGCTTTGCTAATGCCAAGTCGGCGCATGGTTGCAAAAGCTGAAATATCTACAAGACTGAGATTGCGGCGGTTGGCAGATAAAAGCAATTCCATTGCTTGCATATGTTTAGACATATCCATCCATTCAATTTCCAGTAGAGGAACCATGCCAAAGTGAAATTCGTTTAGAGTTTCAACGCCATATCTGCGTTGAATTAGAGCCGTTGCCTCAAGGAGAATATAATTATTCAAGAAAATGGCTTCATCTTTTGCGAGAATTTCCCCCCAAGTTTTTGCCGCTGAAAGATGAAAGGCATCGTTTCTATCTAAAATAGACAAAATTGCAGAAGTATCAATGAGTATCATTTTCTACCTCTTCTGTCATCGGGCTTTTCTTGAAATAACCGTAGATTTCATCTAAATATTGATCGTGATTTTCTGAAAGATTCGTAGCCCCTTCTATATCCTCGGCAATCCCGATAACTGCCAACGCCCTTTGTTTCAATTCTTCTCGGCTTGGTTTCGTTTCTTTTTCAATCAGCAACTCCACACTTTGACGGATTAAGGTTGCCATCGAGACATTATATTCAGCCGCCATCTCTTTTAGGGTGTGGTACTGTTTTTCCTCTAATTGGATTTGCGTTCTGATCATGATTTACTCCTAAAGTGTAATCACTTTCTTGAAACGTGATGTAAGTATAGCATAATAAAACTATGAAAAAAGACTTTCTCTTCCTCCACCTTCGTGATTTACCTTATTTTCGCGCCCTTTTGCGCGCGGTCGAATCGGCATATTATCAGGATTTGGATTTACCCTCTCCCACCCTCGATATAGGAT
>JAOZOM010000031.1:7595-13452 GCA_029933275.1 Anaerolineales bacterium
GAATCGGCATATTATCAGGATTTGGATTTACCCTCTCCCACCCTCGATATAGGATGCGGTGACGGGCATTTTGCTTCGCTGACATTTGATCGCAAGCTCGAAGTCGGACTTGACCCGTGGCATGGTCCCATTCAAGAGGCGGGGACGCGGGGCGTGTACGATCTGCTCATCGAAGCGGACGCGGCACAAAGCCCCTTCCCGGATGGGGCTTTCGCGAGTGCTTTGAGCAATTCCGTGCTGGAGCATATTCCCCAAGTCGAGGCTGTTTTAACGGAAGCAAGCCGCTTATTAAGAGCGGATGCGCCTTTTGTCTTTTGTGTCCCTAATCATCAATTTTTGCCAAACCTGTCTGTGGCGCGCTTCCTCGACAAAATCCACTTAAAGGGATTGGCAGAGGCGTACCGTGCTTTCTTCAACAAAATTTCGCGTCACTATCATTGTGATCCACCCGAAGTCTGGGAAAAACGCCTCAACGCGGCGGGATTTGAAATGGAAGAATATTGGCATTATTTCTCTCCCGATTCTTTGCGCGTGTTAGAATGGGGGCATTATTTCGGCTTGCCTTCGCTAATCATGCATGTTTTTACCCGTAAATGGCTACTTTCCCCCACCCATTGGAATTTATATTTTACCGAACGTTTTACACGCAAATATGCGTCCACTGAACCCGTTGATGATGGAGCGTATACTTTTTATATTGCCCGAAAGCGTTAACTAAAGTCTAAAGTCTTAAAAAAATATGAATGAACCTAGTGTTTTAGATTATCTCAAATCAAAATTGGGGATGCGTGTTGAACTCCCCAATGAGGAAGTTAATGCCCCTCTCCTCCCCCCAGAAACGGAAGAACAAGAACCCGCTCCGCTTTTAAACGAGCTGGTTGAAATTTCTGCCACTGAGATCGCCTCCCCTGTAAAAATTTCCTCTAAAAGATTTCCTTTACGCACAATTTTAGCTTTGCTTTTGGCTTTAATGGGACAAGCCGCTTTTGAGCCGCCCCAACATGCCAGCACAACGGGACTTGTCTTCTATTTTGCCGCGTTCCTGATACTTGCTTTGGCATATTATCGCGAAGAATGGCGTTTACCATCTCTGCGCGAGAGTGAGATGAATATCGATGATTGGAAATTTAAGATATTTTTCTTTTTCCTGTCTATCCCATTTATTTTGGCGGCTTTCTTCACTTTCGCGGGAAATTCTTTTAACGCGCTTAATCTTTTCCCGTGGTCACTTTCTCTACTTCTTTTAATTTGGTCCTTTTGGCAACCGAAGAAGAAAAAAACTTTCCCCGAAGAAGTAGCAGAAGATGAAGATAAAAAGGCAAAATGGCTTTGGGTTTTGCTGGTTGCACTTATTGCAGTTATTGTGCTTTTCTTTCGACTTTATCAAATCGGGGCAGTGCCGCCGGAGCCTTTTAGTGATCATGCTGAGAAAATTCTCGATATTTACGATATTACACAAGGGGAAACGCATATTTTCTTCCCGCGGAATACGGGGCGAGAAGCCTTCCAAATGTATTGGACTTTGCTCATCGCCAAGATTTTTGGCACAGGGCTAACTTTCTTAAGTCTCAAACTTGGGACAACGATTTTAGGTTTATTGACCATCCCCTATATTTATTTGCTCGGAAAAGAAGTAGCCAATAAACGCGTTGGGTTGATTGCCGCGTTTCTAATGGGGATTTCTTATTGGCATAATGTGATTAGCCGTGTTGGATTGCGTTTCCCGCTTTATCCGCTTTTCGTTGCACCGGTCTTGTTTTATTTATTCCGCGGTATCCGCAAGCAGAGTCGCAACGATTTTATCCTCGCGGGCATTTTTCTTGGCATCGGAGCGCATGGTTATAGCTCTTATCGGATTATGCCTTTTGTGGTTATAGCGGCGATTCTTTTATATCTCTTGCATAAACAATCTCGAGGATTGAGAAAACAGGTGCTTATCCATCTTGCAATTCTCGCACTGATTTCTATTGCCATTTTTCTTCCCTTGGCGCGTTATGCCTTAGAAAATCCCTATGAGTTTTCAAACCGCGCGCTCTCGCGAATAGGTTATTTGAATAGCGAGAGTTTCTCGATTTTCGCATCCAATATCTGGGATGGGGCGCGGATGATTAATTGGGATAATGGCAATATCTGGGTTCATGCTGTTCCGGGACGACCCGCGTTGGGCGTGATCAGCGGCGCGTTATTTCTGCTTGGGGTTGCCCTGCTCTTATTCCGCTATTTTAGGCGGGGACACTGGCTTGACCTTTTCTTGCTTCTGTCCATTTTGCTTTTGCAATTGCCCTCAACTATGTCTATCGCATTCCCAATGGAGAATCCGGCGATGAATCGGGCTGGGGGTGCAACAGTGGTCATCTTTTTAATTGCCGCGCTAGCTGCCGATGGGCTGCTCTCAAGCCTAAGGTCACGCGCGTCCCGCCGTTGGGAAAAAATATCTGTTTGGATTTTCGTCATCCTGCTCGCGGGGATATCCATCCGCCAAAATTATGATTTGGTCTTCAATCAATATGCGGAGGAGTATCAGCGCAGTGCGTGGAATTCATCCGAAATGGGTGAGGTGATTTTGCAATTTGAAGAGACCTACGGTCAAACGGATACGGTTTGGATTGTGCCCTATATGCACTGGGTGGATACGCGTTTGCCCGGCGTTTGGGCGGGAATTCCGAACCGTGATTTTGCGCTTTGGCAAAATGATTTAGAAAATAGCCGAGGGTATGCCGGGGTAAAACTCTTTATGGTGAAGCCCGAAGACGAAGGGACTTTAGCTATTTTGGCAAGTTTATATCCCAATGGAAAATTGAGTCGCTATACTTCGACAACGCCTAACCATGATTTTATGATTTTCTTTGTGCCTTAAAAAATATTATTCTTATGACTGATACTAAAAATAAACATTCCCTTCTCTACGATATTGCGCTCATCTTCGTTATTCTGGCTGGATTTTGGTTTCGCTCGGTCGGTTTAGATTGGGACGAAGGTCAGCACCTGCATCCGGACGAACGCTTTTTGACGATGGTCGAGAGTGCAATTGTGCCAGTTGGCACGGGGGAGGAGATTCTCGGCGATCCGCCCGAAGGTTGCACGGCGTGGGGTGGATATTTTGATACCGCGTGTTCTTCGTTGAACCCAAACAATCGCGGGCATGGATTTTTTGTTTATGGTACTTTGCCAATTTTTCTCACGCGCTATATCGCCGAATGGACGGGGGAAACGGGCTACGGGAGCGTCCATTTGGTAGGACGGCAACTCTCGGCTTTGGTAGATTTGTTGAGTATCGTGCTTCTTTATTTCATCGTAGCGCGTGTTTATAACCGAAAGGTAGCTTTGCTTTCCGCAGCTTTCTCTGCCTTAGCCGTTTTGCAGATTCAACAATCCCATTTTTTTACGGTAGATACTTTTACCAATTTCTTTATGTTTCTAGCGATTTATTTCGCAGTGGAAATTGCATTTAGCTCTCAGATATCAGACTTCAGACATCAGACTTCAGAAGAAAAATCATCGTTCAACATTCTGCGTTCTAAATTATTTTGGCTCAGTATCGGTTTTGGTCTTGCGCTTGGTATGGCGGTTGCCTCCAAAATTAACGCGGCAGTTTTAGCGGTTTTATTACCCGCGTCTATTTATTATCGATATTATCGGTATGTTGTACCCAGCAAGCAGGATTCACAGAGCAGTGACCCGTTATCCCCAAATACTGAAAAGCACCTACTAAATACTGACCACTGGACAACAATCACTATTCTCCTCATAGTTGGTGCGCTGGCATCATTCATCGCTTTTCGTATCTTCCAACCTTATGCTTTTAGCGGACCAAATATTCTCGGCATCATCCCCAACGAGACTTGGGTCAGCAATATCATGGAGCAACGCGCCCAAGCTAGCGGAGATGCGGATTTGCCTTTTGCTTTTCAATGGGCGCGGCGTTCGCATCTCTTTTCTGCCAAAAACTTAACTATTTGGGGTTTGGGACTTCCCCTCGGGATTTTAGCTTGGGCAGGGTTCTTCTGGATGGGCTGGCGCATCTTCAAAAATGGCGAAAAGAAACATCTTTTGCTCTGGGGCTGGACAGCTTTTTATTTCCTTTGGCAATCTATACAATTTAATCCCACTATGCGTTATCAGTTACCAATCTATCCGCTTTTGGCAATGATGGCGGCGTGGGGCGTGGAACAAGTTGCAAGTGGCAAGTGGCAGGTGGCAAATAAAAAGTGGAAAGTTTTCATTAAATCTTTTGGCGTTCTTTTAGGAACGGTAGTTTTAGTGCTAACCGCACTTTGGGCGTATGCTTTTGTGCAGATTTATCAACGTCCACATAGTCGAGTTTCGGCGGCACGCTGGATTTATAATAATGTGCCAGCGGCAGTTAATCTTAATATCACGCAGGCGGATGGGGAGGCATATCAGCAACCGATTTATATCCCCAAAGATTTTGTCATCTCTCAAACACAAGTCTACGACCAGAATTTTTTCCCTAAAGTAAATGGTTCGCTTAATGGGGTCAGTTTTGGGCATGTGCAAAGCCAAAATAGCTCCCCGCAGACCATCACGGTTAAGATTGGGGTTGAGCCATATCCTCCGCCCGATGAGGTGCTGGCAGAAGCCATTTTCAGCGGAGATTTATCCACCGGAAAGCAAGTTTCGGTCCAGTTTGATTCGCCCGTCCAAGTGCTAGAGGGGCAAATTTATTATCTCAATATCAGCACCACAGCCGAGGGAATCATCCTAACAGGTTCATCCTTAATTAATGAAAGCTCTTGGGATGACGGTTTACCACTCCGCATAGATGGCTATGACGCGTTTGGCGGACTTTATCCGCCCGGTTTAAATATGGAAATGTATTGGGAGGATAACGCCGATAAAGTGGAGCGTTTGGTCTCAAATTTAGCACAAGGCGATTATCTTTTCATTTCGTCCAACCGTCAGTGGGCAACTTTACCGCGCGTCCCTGAGCGATATCCGCTCACAAAAGCCTATTACGAAGCCCTTATTGGATGTCCTCCCGAAAAAGATGTAATCTGGTGCTATAACACCGCCCGCCCCGGCGACTTTGAAGGCGAGCTAGGCTACGAACTGGTCAAAGTTTTTGAATCCTTCCCCACGCTTGAAATCCCCGGGGTTTTTCATTGGGAAGCAAATGACCAATTCGCTGAAGAAGCCTTTACGGTCTACGACCATACGAAGGTCTTGATCTTCAAAAAACGCGCCGACTTTGATGTAAACCAAGTCCGCACTTTGCTCAGCGCAGTGGATTTAAGCCATGTTATTCACTTAACGCCGAAAGCCGCGGGAGAATATAAACCCGAAGACGAGAAATCTTTACTGCTCTCGGAAGAAGATTTAGTGCGACAGCGCGCGGGTGGAACTTGGTCTGAGCTTTTCAACGCGGATGCGCTGAAAAACAAATATCCTATTTTGGGCTTATTGCTTTGGTATTTCTTCGTTTTCGTGCTGGGACTTTTTACCTATCCTATCGTGCGGCGAATTTTCCCCGGTCTCTCCGATAAAGGATACCCGATCTCGCGCACCTTTGGGTTACTTCTGCTGGCGTACTTCCCGTGGCTGCTCGGCTCTTTCGGAATCGCCTATAGCCGATTAAATATCGCACTTGTTTTCGGCGCGATTCTGCTCATCGGCGCGTGGCAGGGATATGCACAACGCGAGGAACTCAAAGCCGAATGGCGCGAAAATCGCAAATACTATTTGATGATTGAGGGTCTTTTCCTGACCTTCTTTATGATTGACTTGCTCATCCGCATCGGCAATCCCGACCTTTGGCATCCCTCTAAAGGTGGCGAAAGACCGATGGATTTATCTTATCTTCACGCGGTCATCAAAAGCACCACTTTCCCGCCTTATG
>JAOZOM010000207.1 GCA_029933275.1 Anaerolineales bacterium
TGTCGCCCACTGTTTGCGTGTAGCCAAGACAGTGCAAGCTCAACCAATTCTTCGGTTTCGGGGCGGGGAATGAGAACAGCGTCTGAGACGCGGAAATCCAATCCGAAAAATTTCCAATGACCGATAACATAGGGCAGGGGAATATTATTTTGAAGTTTTGATAGGGCGTGGTTTAGGTTTCCTTTTTGGGCGAGGGAGAGGTTGAGTTCGGGGTGCGCTAAAAGCCATGCTCGCGATTTCCCCGTGATGTGGGCGAGCAAAACTTGTGCATCTGGGGCAGAGTTGAGTTCTTTGGTGAGTTGGTTGAGTAGGGAGGGCATGAAAGAGTTTCACGCAAAGTCGCAGAGACGCAAAGGTTTTAAGCTTTTTTTCTTAGCGTCTTTGCGGCTTTGCGTGAGCTTCATCGTCACTTTTTACTCATTTACCGCCGCTAATCTATCCGCTTCGTCCCGCGTAATCAATTCTTCGATAAAATCACCAATATCGCCTTCCATCATGCCTTGCAGATTATAGGAGGAGTGGTTGATGCGATGATCGGTGATGCGCGATTGCGGATAATTATAGGTGCGAATTTTTTCTGAGCGTTCGCCTGTGCCGACTTGGGAGCGGCGCGCATCGGCGCGTTTGGCGCGGCGTTTTTCTTCTTCGGCTTCATAAAGACGAGCGCGTAGAATAGACATGGCGCGCAATTTGTTTTGAAGTTGCGAGCGTTCATCTTGGCAGGCAACGACTAATCCGCTTGGTTCGTGCGTGATGCGTATAGCCGTAGAGTTTTTTTGCACACTTTGTCCGCCCGCGCCCGCAGATTTATAGACATCAATTCGAATATCGCCTGCTGGGATTTGAATATCGACTTCTTCGACTTCGGCTAGTACCGCAACAGTTGCAGTGGAGGTGTGAATCCGCCCCTGTGACTCTGTGCTGGGGACACGCTGGACGCGGTGGACTCCCGATTCAAATTTGAGTTTGGAATATGCGCCCTTGCCTTTAATTAAAAAGGTGATTTCTTTCAATCCGCCGATGCCGATATTGCTTTGCGACATAATTTCGGTTTTCCATTTTTGATTTTCGGCGTAACGCGTATACATGCGATACAAATCGGCGGCAAAAAGTGCGGCTTCGTCCCCGCCTGTACCGGCGCGGACTTCCATAATCACGTTTTTATCATCGCGCGGGTCTTTAGGAACGAGCAGGAGTTTGATTTCATTCTCTAATGGCTCGACTTGCGGCTTTAACTCCGCCAATTCCATCTCGGCGAGTTCGCGCATCTCAGCATCGGTCTCGTTTTCGATCATGGTGCGTGATTCTTCTATGCCTTCGAGTAGATTTCTATATTGGCGCGCTTTTTCTACAATTACTTCTAAATCGGAGCGCTCTTTGCCAATTTCGGCGGCGCGTTTATAGTCGTTCCCGACTTCCATTAGCTCTTTGCCGAGTTCTTCGTAATGTTTTTCTATTCCTGCTAGTTTTTCAAGCATAATAATCCTATTATCACGAATATCACAAATAAAGCGAATTCAAACGCCTTTATTTGTGATATTCGTACTATTCGCAAAATTTGTAATACTTACCCGATTTTCATCATAGATAGAGCCATCGAAAGTACAATAATCACTGAAACTACAATAATTGCTATTCGCATCGAGCGTGCTTGTTTTGCTTTATAGAGCGATTCTTTCTTGGGTTGTGTTTTTTTCTTAGTTTTCTTTTTTTTCTTAGCCATTTTTTCCTCTTTTATGGTTAGTTTTCAGCGTTCAGCTATTCGTTTCCAACTTTCAAACCTTCCAACATTCAAACTTCCAATTTTAGAGCTTTCTCTTTCTCATTGCTTTTTCTAAAGCAGTTTCTAATTCCTCGATCATCACTGGTTTGGTCACATACCCATCTGCGCCCAAATTCATAGCTTGGTCAACGGTCATATCTGCAGCTTCGGTGGAGAGCATCACAATCGGAACTTTATCCCACTTTTTATTACGGCGGATAAATTCCAGCACATCCATCCCGGAGACTTCGGGCATATTAATATCGAGCAAAATAATATCCGGTTTTCCGCCTGCCAAAAGTGCTTCTGCAGTGGGACGAGCGTGCATGAAGAAGCGCGTTTCAAAACCGAGCATTTTTATCATTAAATCCATTGCTCGGAGCATTTCTTCGTCATCATCCACTATCCAGATTGTTTTCATGCCAAACTCGCTTTAATCGTTTCTGCCAACGCGATATTGATGCCTTTTGTTTCGCTCAACTCTGCCACATTTGCGAGCCTTATCTTATCTACTGAACCGAATTTTTGCAAGAGGGCTTTTCGCTTTGCCGGACCAATTCCCGGCACTGCGTCTAAAACGGATGCCATCCCGATTTTATTACGCTGTTTCCTGTGTGCGGTGATTGCAAAACGATGCGCTTCGTCCCGAACTCTTTGCACGAGGTAAAATCCTTGCGAATGACGCGGTAATAAAATACTATCAGAGCGATGCGGGAAGAAAATCTCCTCCTCACGTTTCGCCAATCCCACTACGGGGACTTTATCCGTCAGCCCGAATTTTTCTAGGACGGATACCGCGCGGCTGAGCTGTCCTTTGCCGCCATCTACGATTAATAAATCCGGTAAAAAGGAGAAGGACGCGTCGCGCGCGGATTTGGGCTTGCTCGTTTCAACCTGAGCAGCTTCCCAGCGTTTAAATCTGCGTGTTAATGCTTCTTCCATACTCGCAAAATCATCCGGTCCCGTTACGCTACGGATGTTGAATCTTCTATATAATTTCTTATCTGGCACACCTTGCGTAAAAACGACCATGCTCCCGACCGTGGCAACGCCCTGCGTATGAGAAATATCATAACATTCAATCCGATTTGGGGGATTTGATAGCTTAAATGCCTCTTGTAACTCTGTGAGCGATTCTTCTTGTTTATGCGTATCGGCTTGCCATTGTGCGCGTAATGATTTCAATGTCTCGGAGGCATTCTCCGCTGCCATTTGCACAAGATGACGCGATTGTCCGCGCCGCGGGACGCGCATCTCGACTTTGCGTCCGCCGCGTTTGGTGTTCAGCCATTCTTTGATGATTCGCGCTTCTTCGATTTCTTTAGGCAACAAAACTTCAGCGGGGACATTTGCCGCATCGGTATAAAATTGCTTTACGAATTGAGACATGACAGCTTCGTCTGCGTCATCTTCGGTGCCTTCGAGCATGAAGTACTCCCGCCCAATCATTTTGCCAGAACGGATGAAGAAGATTTGTACACACGCGTCCCCATCTTCGCGCGCCATGGCAATTACATCTGAATCAATTTGCTTTTTGGTAATTACCTTTTGTTTTTCAACTACTTTTTCGATGGCGTTAATTTGGTCTCTTAAAGATGCCGCTTTTTCAAAACGAAGCTCATCGGAGGCTTTCCGCATCTCTTTTTGCATCCTGTTGACGATGGGTTTTGTGCGTCCATCGAGGAACTGCATCAGGTCGGCGATCATTTGGCGGTATTCGTCTTTCGTCACATCCCCTGTACAGGGTGCGCTACACAAGTTGATGTCACGGTAGAGGCAGGCTCTTTTATCCATCCCAGTGATTTCG
>JAOZOM010000032.1 GCA_029933275.1 Anaerolineales bacterium
CCTTGCGCTTCACAATCAATTGGAATAGAGAATATCGCGAATTATGGTTAGATCGAGAGTAAGTCTATTCTCCCCGAAGGCTCACCGCAAAGGCACAAAGTTCACGAAGGCTTTCTTTGCGAACAACAGAGAAAAACTTTGTATTCTCCCTGATTTTGTGGTGCATGTTTTTCAGAAAGTAATTTTTAAACGATTACTAATTGGTCTACTAATCACGGTTTCACTGCCCCCGAAAAAGCTGTGTTGCACGCGTTATTCGCCAATGTAATTTAAGCGCGTTTTTCATCATCTCTTCCCCACCAAAAAGTACCCCCATCTGCGAGATGTAGGCTGCAACCGCATCCTGCCACGCAAACAACCCTGCCTTCGAAATGGGATAGGTCTCAGCGAATAATTTTCCCGTTATCTCAAGGTATAGCTCAGGATACCAAAGAGTATAGGGAATATCGGCATAATAAAGAAGCGGATGCCCCACCTGCTCCGCGGCACGACGAACAAGAACATGGTCGGGATGATCACCGATAGTCAGCGGGCAAACGAGCGTATCATCTTTGCGGAGATTTTCTTGAATTAATGCGGCGATCTCATCCACAAGATGCGCGTCTGCGGCGTGCGGGGGAATGAAAACATCTTCGGTATAGAGAGCTTCTCCATTTTCATCATAGCGATAGATACAATCAAGAAGGTTGAAGTAACGTGGCAAAGCATCCACGCGGAGGGCTGCTAAACGGTCTTCTGCCAATCGTAGAGATAAAACTTCTTTAGTGGAAACAAGCCCCCATTCCGCGTGTACCGAGCGGGCGAGATCTGAGAGTGGCGCATCGGCTGGAGGAATTCCGCTCATCCAATTCCAAATTTCTACGGAAATCCCCGCTTTTCTTTGCTCAAAAATAATGCCGCCACAAGATAAGATGGCATCATCCAAATGCGGGGAGAGGTAAATCCAGCGGCTAGGCAAGCGGCTCACGAAAATCGTAAATCCCGTTGCGAATGGCGTATTTTGCGCCACAATTTGGGCAAATGAGCATTTCGGGTGTTTCTTCAAGGGGCGCATGGTTACATTGTGGACATTGGAAAAATGCGCCTTCGGAGGCAATTGCGCTCTCGCCGATGGCTGTGCTGAGGGTAAAAACAGAGGGCGTAAGTTGCCACCAATTACCTGTTAGTTGAGCAAAACCATCGAGTTTGGCTAAAAAATTGGCAGGAAAAAGACGTTTTGCAATGGCTATACGAAAGTGCGAGACAGTTAGTTGGTTTTCAAGGTTGAATTTACTTTCTTTGAGCCATGTGCGAATCGTTTTCGGATGAAAATCAAAGTTCAAATCTACAAATTCGACTTGCTCTGGCGTAAAGGGACTCCAATCTTGTTTTTTTAGAAAATAGCGCAAAATAGCTTTGAGATTGAGTTTATTGGCATATTCGAGAATAAACTTTGCAGAGGGTTGCAAAATGCGCCGCACCTGACGCAAAACCGCGGGCGCGTCTTTCATGTGGTGCAAGGTGCGGATCATGGTCGCACTATCAAAAAGACCATCTACAAAAGGTAGTTTATAGGCATCCGCGGCAACATAGATATAACGCTCGTTTTTGCCAAGACGCTCTTGGGCTTGTTGGAGTTGAGTGCGCGAATAATCGAGCAGAACGATGCGCTCGTAGCCTTTATAGCGCGGCGTATTTCTTCCCGCACCCGCGCCAATTTCGAGGAGCAGTTTTCCGCTTTTGGGGAGAAGGCGTTTTAAGGCAATTTCTTCGGCTTTATCTTCATAGGCGCGACCACCTTCATCCCAAAAGGATGTTTGGTAGTCGGAGCCTTCGTAGTCACATACAGGAGGAGTTGTCATATTTTTGGGGAGTTGAGAATTTGGAGTTGCCTCGATGATAAAAGAAATCAGGAATCGGCACAAGAGTTTGCCTGATTCCTGATTTCCTAATTTACTGATTCCTAACCTACTAACTTACATTCCATTGCCATTAAATCCACGTCCCATTGCTCTATAAGTGAAGCCAAGTTCACGCATATAAGCAGGTTCATAAATATTGCGTCCATCAAAGATGACAGCACTTTCGTTCATCGCTTCTTTGACTTTTTTCAAATCCAATTGCTTGAATTCGTTCCATTCGGTGACGACAATGAGGGCGTCACAGCCTTTCGCCATATCGTAAGCATTTTTGCACATTTTAACGGCGGGAAGTAAATCTCGAGCAACATCCATCGAAACGGGATCATATCCACGCACGGTCGCACCGGCGGCGTTGAGGGCGTTGGCGATGTCAATCGAGGGAGCATCCCGCATATCGTCTGTATTCGGTTTGAAGGCGAGTCCCAGCAATCCGATAGTTTTGCCTTTGACATCCCCGCCGAGCATCTCGGTAGTGTGATTGACCACGTCTTCACGGCGTTTGTAGTTGACGATGAGGGTTTTATTGAGAATTAAGGGATCAATCCCTTTTTCTTCCGCCATAAAAGCGAGAGCTTTTACGTCTTTCGGGAAGCAGGAGCCACCCCAACCGAGACCCGCATCAAGGAACATCGGACCAATCCGTTTATCATAGCCCATGCCAACCGCGACTTCTTTCACATCCGCGCCGAGAACTTCGCAAATATCGGCAACTTCGTTGATAAAGGAAATTTTGGTTGCCAAAAACGCATTAGAGGCATATTTAATCATCTCCGCGGTGCGAAGATTGGTAATCACAATCGGGGCACGGAGCGGAAGATGGAGATGAGCCACTTTTTCTGCCGCTTCTTGGTCTTGCGAGCCTAAAACGGTGCGATGCGGGTGCATAAAATCACCTATCGCCGATCCCTCTCGTAGAAATTCGGGGCAAGAAACAACTGAAAAATCAATTTCTTTTGGTTGTGTTTTTTTCACGATATCCGCAACCCAATCGCCAGTGCCAACGGGAACAGTCGATTTGTTGATGAGAATTAGCTCTTCGCTCATATTTTCCGCAATAGCCCGCGCCGCAGAAGCGACATATTGCAAATCGGCATCCCCATCTACACCAGAGGGTGTTCCTACGGCGATAAAAGCAAATTCAGCACCTTTAAGAGCTTCTTCATAGGACGTGGTAAAAGTTAAACGCCCAGCTTTCACGTTGCGTTCAACCAATTCCTCGAGACCCGGCTCGTAAATAGGCAAAATGCCTTTGTTGAGATTTTCAATCCGTTTTTCGTCAATATCTAAGGCAATCACACGATTGCCAAGATCAGCAAAGCAGGCTCCCGAAACGAGTCCCACATAACCAACACCTACTACACATATTTGTTTCATTTTTTATCCTTTTTTAGATAGTGTTTTTTTACACAATGTTAGCAACCCTTAATATACCAGAAAAAAAGAAGAGGTGGTAACACTATATCATCTCTTTTGAGAAAACGCTTTATTATCACGGTGTTTTTCATTTTTAAATATAATCATATTCTCTCCCTGCATTTCCCTTATAAATATTTTTTCTTTAAATCCCTACCCCGCCGTCGTTGGCGTAACCATTGAAGTTGGTGTTAATGTTAAAGTCGGAGTCAAAGTCGGTGAAGGCGTTTGAGTAGGCGAAGGAGTCAAGGTATAAGTTGGAGTCAAAGTCGGTGTTGGCGTTAAAGTCATCGCAGGTAAAATGGAATTTTCCAACAAGCCCAATAATTCAATATAAACCCAACCGTGTTCTATGTCTCTATATTTACTATCAATTTGCCTATCCGCGATTCGCAACCACGTTCCCTCCACGTTGCTCCCGTCAAAATACAAACAATCTTCACCGCGCAAATTACCAAACACTCCATATTTTCTACCGGGACCTGAGCGCACATTCACCGAGTAGGCATTAACGCAATAACGTAATCTTGGAGAATCATCAGTCGGCGTCACATAAGGGGTACGGCTTGGCGTTTTCGATGGACTTTTCGTCGCGGTATTAGTTGGAATCCTCGCCGTCACAGTAGCGGTTGCTGTTGCCGTGTTCGTGGGCGGGATTTTAGTTGCAGTTGGAGTCACAGAAAGCGCAGCTCGTGTCAAACGCGCCTCTGTGGTCTGCGTGCCTCCTTGTGCATATTTATAAGGAGCAATCGTTTGCAAATAACCAAAATATGCCGTAATGCCAATCCCCAATAAGCCCACCAAAGCAACAATCACTTCAGTCGAAAGTCGAAAACCCTTTTTTTCTTTCTTTTCCTGTGTTGGTTTTTCACTCATTCAAAACTCCAAACCTTCGCATAACAGATTGGCTAAATATACTATGCCTTGCACCATCCTGCAACTTGGCAGGGAATTTTTTTCTTGGTATAGTCTACCCCATGAAAATACTTTTTATCGCAGACGGGCGTTCTCCCATCGCCCTTAATTGGATTAAATACTGGACGGCGCGCGAGCATGAGGTTTTTCTCGCATCCACCTATCCCGCTAAACCAACCTTACCGCTCTCGCGCGTGGACTTTATACCTGCTGCTTTCAGCCAAGCAAAAAGTTCTTCCCCAACATCTTCCGTTAAAAAGAAATCCCCGCTCTGGGGTGCGGCAACCCTCAAACTACGGATGGGAATCCGTCACTGGTTGGGACCATTAACCCTCCCCAAAGCCGCGATCCAACTCAACCAAATCATCGCCGAAACTCAACCGGATTTAATCCACGCGATGCGCGTCCCCTACGAGGGGATGCTCGCCGCAACCGCCAAAAATCTCTCTCCAGAGAACTTCCCCCCTTTGCTCATTTCAATTTGGGGAAACGATTTCACTCTCCACGCGCCCTCTTCACCATTGATGCGAAAATATACCCGCCAAACTCTCCGCGCCGCGGATGCCCTCCACGCCGATTGCCACCGAGATATTCGTCTCGCCGCAAAATGGGGCTTTGACACAAAACTCCCCAGCATCGTTCTCCCCGGAGCAGGTGGAATTGATAAAAGCGTTTTTTATCCGCCAAACGCCCCCCTCAGGGGGAAGGAACAAGTTCTCCCCCTTGCGGAACATACTCGAAGAGTGCTGAGGGGGGAAACCAGAGAGAGTCTTGTCATCAACCCGCGCGGCTTTCGAGGCTATGTACGAAACGACACTTTTTTCAAATCCATTCCGCTGGTTTTAGCTGAACGCCCCGAAACCAAGTTCATTTGCCCCACCATGGCTGGAGAATCGCAAGCCGAGGCTTGGATTCACAATTTAGCGATAGAAAAATCCGTCACCCTCACGCCGCCCCTTAAACGGGAACAACTCGCGGACACGTTCCGCCGCGCCCAGATTCTAGTCTCCCCCAGCACACATGACGGGACTCCAAATTCCCTGCTCGAGGGAATGGCGTGCGGCTGTTTCCCCATCGCCGGAGATTTGGAATCCATCCGAGAGTGGATTACGCCCGAAGTGAACGGGCTACTGATTGATCCATCTGACGAAAAGGCACTCGCAGAAGCTGTTTTACGCGCCTTAAATGACGATGGCTTGCGTAAACAAGCCATCGTTGAAAATAAAAAAATTATCGCTGCCCACGCGGAATATAAAAGTAGCATGGCGCAGGCAGAGAAGTTTTACCGCAATCTGATAGATTTTTAAAAACCAACTACGTAACCGGCGGTTTACGTAACTCTTCCAAACGCTCGCGCAACTCGATGCCGCGCACGTCTGCCGCGTTACGGATCTCCGCCTGAACCGCCAAACCGCGCTCGCGTAACTCGCTACGCAGACTTTCACCTGAATCGGGGGCAAGCAATAAAGCGATTGTTGAGCCGACTAAACCGCCAACAACAACACCGATCATAAAACCAAAGATTTTTCGCATGAGATTCTCCTATTAATGAATTAAAGATTAGCTCTATTATAACGGGTTCTTTTGCAAATTCCAAAATACGATAATGGTAAAATTGAGCATAGTTAATTTTGGGTCTTTCAGACTTCGCGGTGGCGTGATTTCAAAATTTCAAATTTTGCTACTGATTTCACTGATTTTCTTTGCTTTTTGCTAGTTCTACCGGATTTTGTGGTTATGGCTTTTTAAGGTGGAAATCATCCGTTATATTCCTCGTAGTAACGACTTTAGTCGTTATTTGTGCGCCCAATAAGGGCTGATGCCCTTACTACGAGAGAATTTAAAACTTTTTGGGCTAAATCACAAAATCCGTTAGAAGCAGTCTTTTTGTATTTTCATGTGGCTCACCTGCATTTCTCACCGCAGATGCAAGCCTGAGATAAGAAGTCCGTTTAAGCGGGCTTGGTGTATCAGCCGAAAATTCATTTTTGGGCTTTAAATATGCTTCCCGTTTTTCCGGGAAAACTTATCAGGTGACTAGTTCTTGAAGAAGTTCAAAAATCTATTCTCGCATCAGTTTTTATACGGTAAAATAGAGGGGTCTGCAAAATCTACGCGTCAGGAGTAATATGGTGAGTAATTGGCATGGGAAATATGTAATCGGTTTAACTGGGAATATAGCCACCGGAAAAAGCGTGGTGCGCAAAATGTTAGAGCATTTGGGGGCTTATAGTATTGATGCGGATGCACTCTCTCATCGTGCGATGGCAAAGGGCGCACCCGCGTACCAACCCGTCGTAGATACTTTTGGCAAATGGCTTTTAGATGAGAACCAAGAAATTGACCGCGTGAAATTGGGACAGGTGGTTTTTAGTTCACCGGATGCTTTAAAAAAGTTGGAAGAAATTGTCCATCCTTTTGTAGGGCAAGCGGTTGATCTTTTGGCAAAACGCTCAAAACATGAAGTAATTGTGATTGAAGCGATTAAACTCCTAGAGGGCGATCTTGCTACTTTTTGCGATAGCATTTGGGTGACAGACGCACCTGAATCTTTGCAAAAAACTCGCTTGATGGAAAAACGAAGTCTCAGCGAGGCAGAAGCGATTCAACGCATTTATTCTCAAGGCGCACAAAAAGATAAAATTGAAGCCGCCGATATTGTGATTGATAATACCGGCTCTTTTGAAGATTTATGGAAACAGGTTTCCGCGGGGTGGAAGAAAATTAATCAAAAAGAAGAGGAAGAGACCATTGTAGAGGTCAAAAGCGGTGATTTCGCGGTAAAACGCGGACATCCAAGAAATGCGGATGCGATTGCCGCGTTGATGACCAAGCTCGGCAAAATTGAGATGAATTCTAGCAAGGTGATGGAAGCCTTTGGCGAAAAAGCCTTTTTCATTCTCGAATTAGAAGAGAAATTAGTTGGGCTGGCTGGCTGGCAAGTAGAAAATCTTGTTACACGCACAATTGATCTTTATATCAACCCCAATATTTCTCCCGCAGATGGGTTAAAAGCCCTTGTTGAAAAAATCGAAAGCGCATCAAAGGCACTACAAAGCGAGGCTTCGTTACTCTTCTTAGAAGATAACCTCGCCAAACACGAAGATATTTGGAAAACCCTCGGCTACGAAAAGCGGACTCCTAAAACACTGGGCGTGCGTGCGTGGCAAGAAGCTGCCGAAGAAAAACTCAATACCAACACCAACAGAACATTATTTTTCAAACAACTTCGCATAGATCGGGTTTTACGCCCAATTTAATCAAATCTTGGGCTGGATAATCCAGCCCATTTTTATCTCTCACCCTCCTGTGACTAATTTTCTCAGCGACATCATCTTTTTTTTCGAGCGGCTTGATTGGTTAAGCGTTGTCGATATTCTCCTCGTCACGCTCATCTTTTTTGCGTTGCTCTATATGCTACGCGATACGCAAGCAATGGCACTTTTGCGCGGCGTTCTCTTTTTGGTCGTCTTTATCATTGTTCTAACAAGCATTTTAGATTTACCCGCGTTTTCATGGCTAATCAACACCACCTTGCCCGCGTTACTTTTGGCGATTCCCGTTATTTTTGCCCCAGAGATTCGGCGCACTTTAGAACGAATCGGACGCGCGGGCGCGATTCATCTCGCCAACACGCAAAGTGCAGAAGCCAAAATAGAGATGATGGTCAAAGCCATCATCAGCGCAACGGCGCGCCTCTCTGCTCGGCAACATGGGGCTTTAATTATTTTACAACGCCTCGATACCCTCGCAAAATATGCAGAAAGCGGCGTGTGGATGGATGCGACCATCACACCCGAACTCCTCTTGCAAGTTTTTTATCCCAACACCCCCTTACATGACGGAGCGGTAATCATCGCGGATTTTAGGCTTGCTGCCGCCTCATGTATCATGCCTCTCTCCTCAAGCGGAATTTTAGCTAGTTCCCCCGAGCGCGAAATGGGACTTCGGCATCGTGCCGCCTTAGGCATCTCAGAAGAAAGCGATGCCCTCGCCCTCGTTGTCTCAGAAGAAAATGGCAATATCTCCATCGCCCAAAGCGGAAGAATCATTCGTCAGCTCAGTTCTGAGCGATTAGAGAATATCCTTTTTGCATTTTATCGTCCCACCGGATTAACGCGCAGTGTAGGCATGTTGGGGCATTATTTCCCCTTCCTCTTCAAGCGCAAAGAAGAATAATATGTTTCGCTGGCTTGGCAAAAATCTTAGCTCTTTTTTTCTCGCACTCGTCCTCGCGATTGGCGTTTGGGCGGCAGCAGTTAATGCCGCAGACCCAAACGAAGAATTGACCTATCCAAAACAGATTCCGATTGAGATTGTGGGGCAAGGAACTGATCTTCTCATCACCAATGCTTATTCGGAGCAACTCAAGCTCACCCTGCGCGCGCCGCGCTCCATCTGGGAGCAACTTATCGCCAACGAGGATAACATCCACATCATTCTTGATTTATCCGGTTTGAGCGCGGGAGAGTATTCGCTTGAGCCGCAAATCCAAATTAAAATCCAGCCCACACGGATTATCTCCTATTCACCGGCAACCATTAATATCACTCTTGAAGAATTAGTCACGCGAGAAATCCCTATCCAACTAGACCTTAATCTTGAAACCTCGACTGGCTACCAGGCAAGCATCCCCACTTTAAGCATCGAAAAAGCAACCGTTTCTGGCGCAAAATCATTAGTAGACAGCGTTACGACTATGCGAGTTTCCTATAAATCAACCGAAGTCCGTGAAGATATTCAAGAAACACTTTCCATCGAAGCGATTGACGAGAGTGGACAGACCGTACACGGAATCGATATTAATCCTGCCAAAGTTCTTCTCGAAATCCCAATCAGCCAACAAGGCGGCTACCGAGATGTAGCAGTTAAAGTAGGTGTGACAGGACAGGTGGCAAACCTTTATCGTCTCACCAATATCTCCGTTTTCCCGCCCGTCATCACGGTCTATTCTGCCGACACGCAACTCATCAACGAACTACCCGGTGTCGTTGAAACAGAGCCTCTCGATATTGAAGGCATCAGCGAAGATATTTCGGCTCGCCTAAAGTTAATTTTGCCCGAAAACATCTCTATAGTCGGAGATCAAAGTGTTTTGGTGCAAGTCAGCGTAAAAGCCATTTTAGGCAGTCTCACAATTTCAGAAAAAACGCTTGAAATCATCAATCTTGATCCCGCTTTATTCGCCGAGCTTTCCCCTCTCACGGTAGATGTGATTGTTTCAGGTCCCCTCCCTGCATTGGATACCCTCAGCGCAGAAGACCTGCGCGTTATCGTAAATGTGGAAGGGCTTGCCGCAGGCGAATACCAACTAACCCCTGTGGTCGAAATTCTGAACGATGAAATCAAAGTCGAATCGATTTTGCCAGAAAGCATCAAAGTTACCATTAGCGAAACACCTTTCGCCACACCAACCGCTCAACCTTAATCAACAAGAGAAAATCTTATGACAAAACCAGTAGTTGCCCTCGTTGGTCGCCCCAATGTGGGTAAAAGCACCCTTTTCAATCGTCTCGTTGGCGAACGCCTCGCAATTGTGGATGATACCCCCGGCACTACTCGTGATCGAATTCTTGCCGAATCAGAGTGGAGCGGAATTTATTTTGACGTAATCGACACGGGCGGAATCGACCCGACACACGGCGGGGACACTCCCCTTTCAACTGGCTCGGCGGACTTCATCTTGGATATTAAATCCCAAGCACAGGTCGCCATCGAAGAATCAGATGCGGTTCTCTTCCTCACAGACGGCGGAAGCGGACCCACCCCTCCCGACCGAGAAGTTGCCCAAATCCTGCGCCGTAGCCAAAAGAAACTCGAAGACGGGAGCTTCTATCCCCCCATCTACCTCGTTGTCAATAAATGTGAAAATGAAATCCGCCGCGAAGCCGCCACTGAATTCTACGAATTAGGCATCGGAGACCCCATCCCCATCTCTGCCATGCACGGAACAAATGTCGGCGATTTACTCGATCAAATTGTCGCAGGCTTCCCTGAAACAGAAACGGAAGCTGACGATTCGATAAAAATCTCCATTGTTGGCAAACCTAATGCGGGGAAATCCAGCTTGCTCAACAAATTGGTCGGCAGCGAACGCGCCATCGTCAGCCCCATCGCAGGGACAACACGCGACGCGGTTGATACTCAATTTGAATACGAAGGTGTCCCGCTAACGCTCATTGATACCGCCGGAATTCGGCGGCGAGGCAAAATTGACCCCGGCGTAGAACGATATAGCGTTGTCCGCGCTCATAAAGCCATCGAACGCGCCGATGTCGCCCTTCTGATAATTGACGCAGAAAGCGGCATCACCGCGCAAGATTTGCATATCGCCGGTTATATTCTCGACGCGTGGAAAAGCACGGTCGTCCTCGTCAATAAATGGGACGCTGTTGAAAAAGACAGCTATACAATGAACTACTATACAGAGAAAATTCTCCGTGAGTTGAATTTTATGCCCTACGTCCCCTTACTTTTCATCTCCGCAAAAACAGGACAACGCGTAGATAGAGTTCTCCCCCTCGCGTTAAAAGTACAAGAAGCACGGTTAACACGCATCCCCACTTCGAAGCTAAATAAAATCCTGCGAGAAGCTCAAGACGCGCATCCCGCCCCATCCCAAGCTGGAAGACAACTCAAACTTTATTACGCTACCCAAGTTCGCTCCGACCCACCCACCTTCCTCGTCTACGTCAACGATCCAAAGCTAATGCACTTCTCTTATCGGCGTTTTCTTGAAAACCGCATCCGCGAGGCTTACGAATTCATCGGCACTCCGATTCGGATTGTCTTGAAAGGAAAGAAATAAACGCAAGACCTAACTACTCAGCCTTGAAGAGATAGAACACGGATTCGCACGAATCAAGCTGATTTACGCGGATTTAAAAACTTTTCCGGGTTTTATCCGCGAGAATCCGTAAAATCAGCGTGAATCCGTATCCTGTTTTATCTGGGTGAGTGGTTACCGCAAAATAAATATCTACGATATTACCCCAAAATTAAGGAGAAAAAATGGCTTTCAATTTGCGTCACCGAAGTTTTACCAAACTCTTGGATTTCACTCCAAAAGAGATTAAGTTTTTACTCAAATTATCTGCTGATCTCAAAGCCGCAAAATACAGCGGTTATGAGCAAGCAACTTTGGCAAAGAAAAATATTGCCCTGATTTTTGAAAAAGCATCCACACGCACTCGAACTGCTTTTGAAGTCGCCGCTTATGATCAAGGCGCGCATGTAACCTATCTTGGTCCGAGCGGAACACAAATCGGCTATAAAGAAAGCATGAAAGATACCGCTCGCGTGCTGGGACGCAGCTACGACGGGATCGAATATCGCGGCTTCACACAAGAAACTGTTGAAACACTCGCCGAATTTGCCGGTGTCCCCGTCTGGAACGGGTTGACGAATGAATTTCATCCCACCCAAGTTCTGGCAGACGTGCTAACTATGATAGAACATAGCTACAAAGATTTGCCCGAGATTTCCTTCTGCTATATGGGTGATGCACGCAATAATATGGGCAATTCGCTCATGGTCGGTGGCGTGAAATTAGGCATGGATGTTCGTTTATGCGCGCCAAAATCCCAACAACCGGATAAAGCTCTCATTGAAAGCTGTCGCGCCATCGCGGCAGAGACGGGCGCACGCCTAACGCTAACCGATAATGTTGAAGAAGGCGTAAAAGGAGCGGATTACCTCTGCACAGACGTTTGGGTCTCGATGGGAGAAGCCGCATCTGTGTGGGAAGAGAGAATAAAATTACTCAAACCCTATCAAATCAACGTGGAAACAATGGCTTTGACTGGAAATCCCAACACAAAATTCATGCACTGCCTCCCCGCATTCCATAACCGCCAAACGACCGTGGGCGAAGAGATGTATCAAAAATTTGGCATAGACGGAATGGAAGTCACTGAAGAAGTCTTTGAATCAGAAGCCTCCATCGTCTTCGATGAAGCCGAGAATCGCCTGCATACGATCAAGGCAATCATGGTCGCGACATTGGGAGACTGATGCTCACAAGATCAGCTTAAAAGAAAAACTCGCTCTCAGTAAGAGCGAGTTTTTTTATTGGCGGTCCCGACGGACGGCATTCTGACGCTTACAATCGACCGTTCATCTTACTTCCCCACACATCTCCCAAAGAAGCGATATTGATTATCGAACATCGCATCTCAGGTAACAACTTAGAGTAACAATGCTACCTAATGGAGATACCTATGGCTTTCATCAAATATCACAAATTGAAAAATCTTTCCCCCATCGGAAAGTGGCTTGTTGAGTATACGGATGAACTGGACATCAGCATAACCGAACTCGCTCGCCAAGCAAATTTAGCACAGGGGACTTTGCGCTAACTTGTTATTCAACCATTGAGAAAACCCAGTCTGGAAACTTGTGCGAAATTGACGCCATGTCCCTTTTTAATTGTCGTTGACAGGGTAGGATTATTTATCGTTTGGTTTTCATTCTTACACGATTAGTTATATGAAAATCGCAACGAGAAAGACCAGAATAAAAACTAAAATCATCCACCCCAAAGCAGCGGAGTAATTTCTTGGCGTAATTTGCCCATCTGCATCCATCTTGCGGATTAATGGGAAGAGCCGCCAGAAGAAAGATGCTATTGAGATAACCAGTGCGGTAGCAGTGAGGGTCAGGGTTTGAGCATCCGCCACATAAATGATGACGATCAGTAGCAAGATAAATATCAGCTTCGTTCCGGCTACCCAATAGACCAAGTATTTGACAAAGTTGTGAATTTCGGGGTCGCTCTTTGATTTCTCCCAAGCGTTAAAAATCCCAACGCCATTGGCGTATTTTGAACCAGGGAAAAAATAGAGTGTGATGACATTGGAGGCTTCCAAAATTAGAAACCCTATAGTTACAATTCTAAGAAAATTCATATTCAATTTTATCCTTTATCTCATCCTGCCATTGCAAAAAACATCGGGCTTAAATATGGGATTAGCCAAATTACCCAAACTGCAACACTAAATTTATGGAAATTGTGGATAGCTTTCTCATCTTTCTTTTTCAGCACAACAAAAGCCCATGCCGCATGGATAAACATGAGAAGAATGGCGATTGCGCCGGTAATTCCGTGAATATCAAAAGTCATCCCGCCAGCCATTTTGAGCATCATTCCAGTTCCCCAAGTATCACAGATGAGTCCA
>JAOZOM010000208.1 GCA_029933275.1 Anaerolineales bacterium
ATCGTTTTTCACATTTCAAGACTTTTACAGAGTTTTCAGGAAAATACAGAAACCGCTTATCTATCGTCTACTCATACCGAAAACGCCAAATGCCAACGCTCAAAAAGAGCAAGCCAAAACCAATCAAAACCACCGCTTCGAGCAAAATTTCCTGCAAGCCCAAGCCACGCACAATAATATCCTGAAAGCCACGCATCGCCCAGCCGGTGGGAAGCGTCAGAGCAATCTTCTGCATCCACGCGGGGACGATTTCGATGGGCCACCACGCGCCGCCCAAAGATGCCAACGCCATCACAATAATCGTTCCGGCAGCATCCGCTTGAGCCGCCGATTTGACCAACGCCGCGACCATCAGCCCCAACGCAGTGCTGGCGAAGGCGTAAGAAAGCAAGATTACCGCCAAAGCGAGGGGAGATTGTCCCCATGCCAACCCCAAAACGAAAGTGCCGAAGAGAATCATAATCGTCATCTGGAGCAATGCGCCGAGAAAAACGCCGAGCAATTTTCCGCCCAACAGCGCGCTTTTGCCCAGCGGCATCACCAGCAGACGGCGCAATGTCCCTTCATCGCGTTCAACCAGCAAGGTGGCACAGCCGCCGAAAGAGAAAAAGAGCGCAAACATGACCAACATGCCCGGGGAGGATTGATTTGAGCCGAGGGGGATGATATTCTCATTTACTTCTAAACGAGTCACTTCCTGGGATTGGACGCGCAGGAGTTCGTTCGTGTCCCAAACAGATTCGGCGGCTGAAAATGCCTCCTGCTTGTAGGCTTGCGAGGCGGCTTCATCCTCCCCATCTATGAGCATCACCTGTTCTCCGATGCGAAGGGATAAATCCGCCACCGCGAGGCTCCCCGCGATTTCCGCACTAGCTGCGTTCACCGCTTCTTGCAAAATTTGGGCGCGCATGATCGAATCTGCACTCTGGAAAAATGTTAATTTAACGGAATCAGGTTGAAACGCGCGCGTCTCGAATCCGCTAGGGATCAGCAACGCGGCTAGAGCCTCATCATTCTCTACCGCCGCGAGCGCAGATTCTTTATCTGTCATCTGTAAATCCAAAATAGGATTTGCGTCTAATTTCTTGATAAAACTCACACTTAAATCGCTCTGGTCTTCATCCACAATCAAAAGCGGATAAGCATCGGGCGCATCATCCGGCGCCATGCCCCCCATCGCTAATCCCAAAACCAGCGTAAAAACCAAAGGCATGGCAATTGCAAAAATTAATGTTGCACGGGAGGTGTAAGTGGTGCGGAGGTAAAGTGCCGCGATACTGATAATTTTACGAAACATGAAACACTCCCTATCTGACAAAACGGCGATTGAAAAGCACCGCTGCGAGGCTAAAATAGATCGCCGCCATCCCCAACAAAACGCCGATATTGGGAAGCGTATCGGCTAAAGTGGCATGCCAAGAAGCGAGGCTGACAAAACCATCTAATGCCCAACGGTTGATTGTCAGCTTGCTGATGGCGGTAAGCCAATCGGGGAATGCCATAGTGGGCAAAAAATTACCACCGACTATCGCAAAAACCAAATTGACCATTGTGCCGAGAATATTCGCCTGATTTGCATTGTGTGCAAAAGATGCCAAGAACGCACCCAAGCTGGTGACGGAAATCACGGTGGCGATGCTCAGCAAAACGAGTGCGAGGAGACTATCGCTCCAGTGAACGCCGAAAAGTATCCAAGAGACCAGCACCAAAACCGTAAACTGCAAAATGCCTGTGAGAAAAGTACCGCCGATTTTGCCCAATAAAATTTCGATAATCGAAGTCGGCGTGGTCATCAGACGATGCAAAGTGCCATCCCGCTCTTCATCGAGAATGGAACGCGTCCCTTCAAAAGCGGCAAAGATCAAAAAGAAAATAGACATGCTCGGCACAAAATAGCCCATATAATCAAATTCTTCGCTCACGCCCAAAGTTTTTGCTTCGATCGTGATGCGCTCTCGCGCGCCTTCGCTTTCACCGAAGGAGGCATTTTCTGCGATGATGATTTCTTCAAGATTTTCAAGATTAGCATAAATTTCGGGGCTTGTATCTTCATCCAACGCATTGAGCAATTGGTCAACGGCAACGGCGTTCCCGATCATCACGGTATTAAATCCGTTCGCAATCCGCTGCACAACGCCCCGAATAATCGCAGGAGAAATATCCGCCGAAGGGTCGGTATAAACTTCAATCAAGATCGCTTCCCGCTCCTCCGCTTCCAACCCGTCTGTAAAATTGGATGGAATAAGAATCATCCCACGCGCTTCCCCTAACTCTATTTTGGAAATCGCTTCGCTCTTGACGTTCATCCGGCTTGCCGTAAAAAGGCTTTTTCTCCCTTCGGCAGTATCCACATCAATAGACGCAATAATTTCGACAAAATTTTCGCCCAAATCACCTTCATCCAAATTAACAATGATTAACGGGATTTCACTAATCGGCGAGGTATCACCGCCCAAATTACCAAATGCCGCACCCATAATCAGTGAAATTAACAGCGGGGCGGCAATCATCAACAAAATCGCGTTACGGTCACGAAAAGAAATGAGCGTATCTTTTAGAGCTATTATCCAAAATTTCATCTTTTCTCCCTTAGTCGCGTAATGCGCGTCCGGTTAGATGCAAAAATACCGCTTCGAGATTTGGTTCTTGAATTTTCAAGGAACTTATTTTCCCTTCGATGCGATTGAAATACGCCACCACACCGGCGAGGGCGTTATTCGCGTCCCGCGCTTGGATGATGAGATGTCCGTTCTCGCCGAAGGCATTTTCCACTTCGGGAAGTTTGAATAATTCTTCGGCGCAATGCTCGATATTTTCAATATAATCTACATCGAGTTGGATGGTATCCAACTCCCCGACCAATTTGGTCAATTCATCCTGAGAACCTTGTGCGATTAATTTACCATGATCGATAATCCCAATCCGGTCACTGAGTTCTTCGGCTTCTTCCATATAATGCGTGGTGTAGAGAACCGCCATCCCCTGCTCGTTTAGTGATTTGACCGTATCTAAAATACGCCGCCTGCTTTGAGGGTCAATCCCGACCGTTGGCTCATCCATGAAGATGATTTTCGGCTCGTGGAGCAAGCCAACAGCGATATTCAAACGGCGTTTCATGCCACCTGAGAAAGTTTCAACACGGTCTTTTGCGCGATCTACCAATCCCGCCACTTCGAGAGCCGCATCCACGCGCAGTGCGAGATGCTTACCGCGTAATCCCTGCATTTTTCCCCAAAAACTCAAATTCTCGCGCGCCGTGATGGTCGGATAAAGCGCAATCTCTTGCGGGACAACGCCGATAATTTCTTTAACGCGATTGACATCCTTGCGGACAGAAAATCCGTTTAGATGCGCGTCTCCGCTAGTTGGAGAGAGCAGTCCCGTTAACATGGAAATCGTGGTCGTTTTCCCCGCGCCATTGGGACCCAAAAGGCTGTAAATTTCACCAGACGCAATCTCAAACGAAACTCCGCTCACAGCTTCAAAATCATCGAATTTTTTATATAAATCTTGTGCTTTTAAAATGAAATCAGACATGCTTTCTCCTTTA
>JAOZOM010000002.1 GCA_029933275.1 Anaerolineales bacterium
ATTTGTCGTAAAACAAGGACATGAAATCCTAGTTTTTAGCTAAAAACTAGGATTTCGTGCTCTTAAACATTTATTAAAACCTATTTAGTAATGAGCCGCTAGTTTTCGCTAAAAGGTTATTTTTTCTGCATTACTACAATATATTCTTTAGTCATGGTATTTTCTAACTTGCCTTTTTTGTTACTCGGGCTGTTTTTAGATGGCATACGCTTATTTGGGATAGAGCGAATAAATGTTTCTATGTACTCCATACCAAAACACTCGAAAAAATCTCTAATAACAATATTGGTGGGCAAAACTATCCCTGCAACTTTTCTGTTTCCAACCACATAACAGGAGTAGCCTCGTGGTTTGATAACCTTAGCTACATTTTTCATTGAGGCATACAAATCATCATAAAAAGATACAACTTCTAAGGCTCGTTTTTCGTTGCTTAATCGTATCTCTTCAATTTTTTCGTTTAGAGCTTCTGAAGGAAATTTTGAGATTTTTGTACTTCTACTTCCTCCCATCAAGTTTCTATCAATTTGGGCAGGTTCTTCAAGTTCTAACCAGGCTGCTGATAATCGAGAGTATTGCCCATAAGCAACTGTTGTTCGAGAATCTCCGTAGGGTGGCGAGGTAACTACAATGTCAACACTTTTAGGTGAAAGAATTTCATGTGGAATATTCTCTCCAGAATTGAAACCATAAATTTTTGCAAAAGGAGGGCTTTTGAAATTGTCAATAATAGCTTTATATTGTTTTGCCCCTTTAAAATTTCGCTGAAGTTTTTCAACCATGATGCCATAAACATCAGGAGAAAATTTTTCTAACTTTTCTTTACTATAGCGATAGAGTTTGAATTCACCATTACGAGTGTTTGAGCTTTCTCGAACGGTTTCGCTAAATGCAATTTGAAAAAATAGTTGTGTCGTATCATTTTTTATTTCTTTTATAAAAGAGCGAATTGTCAATAATGATTGAATAACTTCTGGTTTAAACCAAAACAATAAATTAGTAATCCCATAAATTTCTTGTGGCTCTTTGATTTTGGACAACATATCTCCAAGAGCAACGCGATTAAATTGAGTGATTAAATTTCCAACATCTTCAATACAAAAAGGAGTTGTTTTTGCTCTTGCTATAAGCCTTGCAAGAGGATTTAAATCTGTTCCGATAGAATTAATTCCTCGTATATTAGCTTCAACAAGAGATGTTCCTGTTCCGCAATAAGGGTCAAATAAAATGCCAGATTCACGTCCAAATAAATCAAACAGTTTGCCTGCGATTTGTGGAATCATGCGCGCAGGATAATCGTGATAGCAATGTGTTAGTTCACGAGTTTTTGCTTTGCGAAAAGTCCAATCATCAAGATTTGTAGACTTTTCATGTTTCTGTAAAAAAGCTAGTTGGGCTTCCGCTAACATTTTATAAATCCTTTACTTCTGTAAAGAGCAAAGGTAGTTTCCCCACATGTACACGAAAACCGGTCCCATGATTGCGAGCACTTGTTTCTCTTTCATGAAGACGTAAGTCAATCAGGATATTCTCGGAAAGAATCTGGTTGCGAACAACCTCTTTTGATGTTCCTGTTAAAAATTGTGCACGGTCAAACTTGAACCATTCTCTCCCTCCACGCATTTCACTAAAGGCACTTACAAAAATCAAAGCAGGTAGTTTATTTATAAATTGCTCTGCCAATTCTTCTAATTGCCACTCAGCAACAACCTCTCCCGAAGTATGTCGTACTGCAATTGAATCATCATTAATATCTAAAAACAATCGAGAACTATTTGGTTTTTGTGACATCGTGAAATACATTCCGAGTCTGCCATTATCATCAGGCGTACCATATTTCTTGATCGCTTCAAGAGGATTCATTTTCCATGCTTTGCGATTGAATGTAAAAAGCGTAATCATCGAGGAGGAGTTGATACGATGCGCTTTAAGCTCAATCTCCCCCAAATCAGGAGCGGATATGTTGTTTTCAGGTATACCAAGCAACTCTTCTAGCGTATACCCTATCCCTGTGTTGCCACGTCTTTTTGATTTAATCCAGCCCATTGCTTTTATTTCTTCAAATTTTGTCACAAATTCTGTTAGATTCATATCGTGCTTTCCCTTTATTCTTTGGATGAAGCTATTATACAGTACGATACTCAAGGGGTATACTATTTTAATTCACCTAGTACCTGAATTTCTTCTAAAGCTAAGATTTCATTATTTTTGCCAAAAAAACAATCTGCTAAATCTATGGATAAGAAACCATGAACCCAAATTTCATCAAACCCCGTTACGACTCAGGTGGCTTTGCCCACCTTCCCCTCCGTATTCAAGAAATCTTCGCAGAAAAAGAATACGAAACCGTCATCTTCTTTTTCATAGACGGATTCGGCTGGCGGTTCTACCAAGAATTTAAGGAACATCCCTTTTTTACCGAGCTTGGCGGAAAAGTACAAAAAATCACCTCCCAATTTCCCTCCACCACAGCGGCGCACGTCACCACTTGGCACACGGGGATGCCCGTTGGTGAGAGCGGCGTTTTCGAGTGGACTTATTACGAACCGAAACTCGATGCCCTCTTCTCCCCGTTACTCTACTCCTTTGGCGACACAAAAGAGCGCGGCACCGCCGCTGAGAGCGGAATCCCGCCCGAAGCTCTCTATCCGACCGAAAATATCTATCCCGCCCTCTCCGCACTCGGCGTGGAGGCTCATATCTTCCAGCATCGTGAATTCACCCCCTCGCCTTACTCTGATGTCATCATGGACGGCGCAAAAGTGCATGGCTACCACACCCTCCCCGAGGCAATGGTCAATTTGCGGATTCTGCTGGATGCGTCACGTCAGCCGCGTTATATTGGATTTTATTTTGGGGATGTGGATGGAATCATGCACGAGTACGGACCTGTCTCGGCTCAAGCGCGGGCGGAAATTGAGACTCTCCTCGATACGCTCTTGAAACAATTCTTGCTCCCGTTAAAAGAGCATCCCCGTGGAGAGACGCTTTTCCTGCTCACCGCCGATCATGGTCACGTCGAAGTTGACCCCGAAACGACTATTTACCTTAACCGTGACCCAAGATTCAGTGGCGTAGAAAAGTTCTTTAAACGGAATCAAGCCGGAAACACGCTCGCCCCGGCGGGTTCGGCTCGCGATATGTTTTTGTACATCCAAGATGATTTGCTAGATGAGGCTCAGGAGTTCCTCCAATCCCGCCTTCTCGGCAAAGCAGATGTGGTCAAAACGCAAACTTTGATTGAAGCGGGCTATTTCGGAGAAAACATCTCAAAGACCTTTCTCTCGCGTGTCGGGAATTTGGTTATTCTCTCTTATCGTTATCAATCTGTTTGGTGGTATGAAAAGGGTAAGCACGAGATGAATTACTACGGGCATCACGGCGGGCTGACGGCGCAAGAGATGGAAATCCCGTTGATAACTTGTGAGTTTTAAAATGCTTTAAGGTACAATAGCATTCACTTTCTTAGCTACTGTTACCTTTAACAGGATCCAATAATCATGATTGCTCGTATATCACATATCTCTACTTTTTCTAGTGTTGCGCGAGAGCATTTAAGAACACTACTGTTGGCAGAAGAAAATCTTGACAAAGTTAAGAATGATGAAGAAAAATATCTTCTTGAAGAGATCGTATCTAAGGATGCGATGATCGTTATTCTTTTCTCAGCTACTGCTCTTGAAGCATATATTTATGATTACGCAGCTCGTTATTTTTCAGATTCTTTTGTTCGTAACTACATTGATAAATTAGATATTATTGGAAAGTGGGTTCTGATTCCACGTCTCATTACAGGAAAAGAATTACCTCGTGATAGAGAATGGTTTTTTCTGTTAAAAGAAATAATACGGAAACGGAACAAGCTAACGCATCATAAATCTTCTGAAATTCCAAGCAGGGTAGAATACGCGAAAAAGCATGTGGAAAGACTTCACGATGAAGGTGAACAAATGATTAGAATGGCTAAAGAATCTATTCGATTATTGGATATGGTTGTTGATGTAATCACTGAAAATAACCCAAATGAGTATCCTTGGGTAGAGACATATTTTAGAAAACTAGATATAGAGGAGTAGATAATGTCATATCATACAATGATTTTAGTGGGGCGACTTGGAAAAGATCCTGAAATGCGCTATACCCCCAGTGGAACAGCAGTAACAAATTTTTCTGTCGCCGTTGACGACAGCTATACAAATAATAACGGAGAACGAATAAAAAGAACAATTTGGTTTCGTGTTGCTGCTTGGGGAAAGCTCGGAGAAGTATGTAATCAATACTTGGAAAAAGGTCGTATGGCACTTGTTGAAGGGCGCATGACCGTAGATGCCGCCACGGGCGGTCCCCGCGTCTGGACGGGACAAGATGGCTCACCGCGCGCATCTTATGAAGTCACTGCACAAAACGTGCGCTTCCTCTCATCTCGAAACGAAAATCAGCAAGTATCAGATAGTAGAGGTGGAGGCGATGCCAATTACGGTCAACCCAACGATGCGATGACACCTCCGTCCGATGAAGATATTCCATTTTAGAGCGAAACGATGACCATTAAACCACCCGTCCAACCGACCAGAATCGCGATGGACGTATCCCCAGAACTACAAACGACCTACGCTAATTTGGCGCGGATTGCTCATTCTCCAGCAGATATTGTGCTGGAGTTTGCGCATTTATTGCCGGGATTGAAGAAAGCGAAGGTTAGCTCCCGCGTCGTGATGACTCCTGTCAGCGCAAAGTTATTGCTCAAGGCTCTCAACGATAATTTGGCACGTTACGAAGCCGCTTTTGGCGAGATTATGCTCCCTAAGAGCAACTCTCTAGCGGATAATCTCTTCAAACCCTTTTTATCGCCTGATTCTGGAGAAAAGGAAGACTAATGCAAAATCTTGAAGCCGTTGCCGACCAGATTCGGGAAATTTTTGATAAACAAAGTACCGCACGAGACCAAGCTCTTACGCAATCTCGTGCGTTGATTCGACATTGTGCCCTTGCCATCCGTGCCGTCCATCGCGATGACCTCGAGGTGATGAATGAGCATCTCGAAAAAGCAGCCTCTTTAGCAAAAACCTTCAAAGTTGACCTTGCTGAGCATCCTGACCTTTATCATACAGGCTATACCCAAGATGCGCTCAAAGAATTTGTCGAGGCTAAAGTGACTTGTGCCTTAATCAAAGATCAGCCCCTTGTCACCCTCGATGAATTGGATGTTCCGCACGATACTTATCTCAAAGGTCTCTCCGAAGTGATTGGCGAGTTGCGGCGGCGCACCCTAGATGAATTGCGGAACGGTTATTCTGCCGAGTGTGAACGTCTGCTCAACCACATGGATGAAATCTACGCGGTTCTCGTCACAATGGATTATCCGGACGCGATCACGCACGGGTTACGTCGCCAAACCGACATCGCCCGTAGTATCATCGAACGAACGCGCGGTGACATCACCTTTAGTTTGCGTGGCGAGCATCTCGAAAGAAAAATCGCCGAACTTAGCGCACAGCTTGGAGTCGCAGAAGAATAAAAATATCCGCAGATTTAGCAAATCACACAGTTTTTTTGTTTTTCTCCGTTTTGCGGAGAAAAACCATCTGCTAAATCTGCGGAACTCGTGCTGAGCTTGTCGAAATATCTGCGGACAAGAAAAAAGGAAAAGAAAATGGCAAAGGCAGGAAAACGATTTCCTCTTCTGATTTACGAATACACCCTCAGCAAATGGTATCCTGCTACGCTTACCTTGAGCATTTTCCTTTTTATCCTTTGGTGGTTCCAACCGAGTTATCTCAAAACACCTCCTAAAAACGACCTGCAAGAATACGTTTTCCTTTTTATGAGCGGGATAGCATTAATCATGACCATCTTTATTTTTGTCATGCGAAAATCTGCTTACGTGCGCCCCTACAAAAAATACCTACGCCTTTCAACCCCTTTTCTAAAACTCAATATCTCCTATAAACGGATTATCAAAACCAGAGCAACAGAAATGAGCACCCTTTTTCTGTCCTCTAAACTCTCCAACTGGCAACGCGAATCTATGGCGTATCTTCTCAGAAAAACTGCCCTTGTCGTTGACCTGAACGCTTTCCCGATGCCTCTCCCCATTTTGCGTTTTTTCCTCTCTCCATTTTTCTTCAAAGATAAAACCCCTCATTTCGTTTTCCTCGTTGAAGATTGGATGCGTTTCAGCACAGAAATGGAAAGTTTCCGCTCAGGGGGAGATATTGTTGCGAAAAAAGAAAAAGGCGACATCAACTCCATCCTATCCGCCATCTCTCGCGACAAATGAAAATCTATTTTGCTTGTTCGATTACGGGTGGGCGCGAGTATGAGGCTAATTATCAAGCCATCACGCGTTTCTTATTGGATACGGGACACGAGGTCCCGACCGCGCATTTGGCTGAATCAAATATCCTCGAAGTGGAGCAGGTCGTCATCCCCAGCGACGTTTACGCGCGTGACGTGGACTGGATTCTGACCAGCGACATTCTCATTGCTGAGGTCAGTGTTCCCTCGCATGGAGTCGGCTACGAAATCGGATTTGCGCTCAATGCGGGCAAACCCGTCCTCTGTCTCCACGATGCGGGGAGGAAGGTCTCGAAGATGATTATAGGAAACCCGCATCCGCTGTTAAAAATAAAAGCCTACGATAATATCTCGCAGACTTTCAAAGAAATCAATGAGTTTGTGAAGATAGTCACTAAAAGCTCGTGACCTTCAACTTTGTACATTATCGCACAATAGAGTAGAATGCTTGTGGAGACAAAAAGACATACTCCTCCCGTCTCCTCCTTTGGCGAAAGCCTCCGCTATGACACTCCGTCTAGCGGAGGCATTGCATTTAAAGGCTAAACCAAAAACAACATCGCTACGCCTGCCATAGCGAGGAGAGTCCCGATGATTGCTCCCCAGCCAAAGCGTTCTTTGAAGATGAAGTAGCTAATCGGCAGAAGAAAGATCGGCGAGAGGGAGGTGAGCGTGCTAGCAACCCCAACTTCGACGCGTTGGATGGCAAAAAGGGAGAGGGTTACGCCGAGAAAAGGTCCGGAGAAGGCGCCAGCGGTGGTGAGGAGGAATCCTCTTGGGTTTTCGCGCAAGGTCTGGAGGGTGCTTTTGATTTGCCCCTGAAAAAAGGTGATGATCCAGAGCAGAATGGTCGCGACAAGCACTCGTATCAGATTAGCGGAGATGGGGGAGAAATCACCTCCGAAGCCTTTTTTCGCGAGAACGAGACCGGTAGCCTGTCCAATTGCCGCGCCCAAGCCTAAGAGTATCCCACGCCCGTAGACACGCGCGTCCCCGCTCTTTCCACTTCCCTCCATTAAGACCCAAGCTATTCCTGCTACAGTAATTAGGATGCCAAAAACTTGTCCGCCCGAGAGGGTTTCGCCGAGAAATACCCACGCTTCTAACGCGGCGAAGATGGGGGCGAGACTCATCATCAGCATGGCGATGCGAGGTCCGACAAGGACGAAGGACTGAAAGAGGAAAATATCGCCCAACACCAGCCCGATTGCGCCGGAGAGACCAAACCAGAGCCAACGCTCTGGTGCGGCATTTAGGGGGATAAGTGTGCCGAGTGTGAACCAATGTGTGGAGGCAAGGAAAATAACCGCAATAACGAGACGTGTGCGATTAACAACAAGTGAACCTATTCGCCTTCCGGCGGCGGTGAAAACAGTTGAGCCAAAAGAAAAGCTGAGTGATGTTGCGAGTGCAGCGAGTTCGCCAAGGTATGCTTCCAAGAGATGCTCCAAAGAATGAGTTGGGATGTACTTAGAAGTTTACAACTTGGAAGGAAGATGAAAGATTGCAACTGTCTGGCAAAACACACATTTTCAGGAAGGTAAAAAAACCTTTTTTCGTCTATAATTAGCCCCATGACAATAAAAGAACATCTCATCGTTTGGCGTAACGCTTTAAAAGAAAGTTTTTCTCTTGATTCTATTCTTGCCGCGGCGGGGACAGCCTATTTTGCTTTCTTTTCTTTTTTTCCGCTCATTCTTTTGCTCGTAGCGGTGGCAAGCCGTTGGTTTGATCCGCTGTGGGTGGAGAGTGAGTTGATTGCTCGGCTTGAGTTTATTGTTCCTGGGGTTGCCAATTTGCTTGGAAAAAATATTGCCAAAGTAATTGAAGCGCGCTTCTCTGCTACCGCAACCGCGTTAATACTCCTCGCGTGGGCTAGCTCCTCTCTTTTTAGCATCATCACACGAATTTTAGATAGAATCTGGAGCGGGGAAGATGTCCGCTCGCGGATGCGTTATCGGGGTTTGGCGTTACTTCTTGTGGGGATACTCAGTATTGTTGTTTTAACCTTTCTTTTTATCAGCATTTGGATTATCCCCTTGCTCAAAAGCATACTCCCTGAGTTTCCGCTACTTCTTTACCAAAATTTGGGCTTTCTCCTTTCTGTCTTGGTCAATATCATTTTATTTGTCATGCTTTATCGATTTCTCCCCCATGCCAGCCCGAACTGGCACGATATTTGGATTGGAGCAACTGCCGCAGGCACTATCTGGGCAATTGCAAAACGTTTTTTTGTTGGCTATACCGCTCGTTTTCTCTCCACCTCGAACTTGGTATACGGTTCGGTCTCTACGATCATCGCATTTTTGGTTTGGGTTTATTTCAGCGGGCTAATTTTCTTCTTCGGTGCGTATTTGGGGAAAGGATACCGGCAACACAAATTAGCAAAGGAAGAGGAAATAAAAAATCCTATTCTCTAAATTCTTCAACCTGATAAATCAAGACTTCTAGCTTTTTTTGTTCCCAAAGATGCGGTGATGCCCCCATTTTTTGACAAAGATGACTCAGGAAATCGCGCGCGTTTGGAAGTTGCTCCCATACCTGTGGCAAAAAGGTTGCTCGTCGGCTTCCATCCGTTAAAACGACCCCATCAACATTGGGGCGGAGTTTGTGGAGGAGGTCTTCGGCATCCGCGTAGTCTAATGACACGGGGGCGGTGAGACGCGAGATCTCAATCTCAATCGAATCCAACTCCTCGAGCTGGACTTGGGGAAAGCGATAATCATTTAACGCCGCGGCGAGCGCATGTTCTCGCACATCTTCCACAAGAGGTTGGTAGGCTTGGAGCGTACCGATACAACCGCGTAATTGCCCATTAACGGTGAGAGTGACGAAAGTCGCCCCATCCGCTTGGAGGAGGGGAGTCTGTTCGGCGAGCGCGTTTAACGGAGGAAGTTTTTCGCCACGTAATTTCAACTCAAGGCTTTCACGAGCGATTTTGAGTAAGGTTTCTTTTTCTTGGGAGGTGAGCTGATTGGTATTCATAAGGGAGGCAAGTTTAGGGTCATGCCCGAAGTGCTTTTTCGAGTGCAGGCAGGCGGAGCGGTTTCTTATCCAAATTTCCCCTCCTGCATAGCGGGAGTTAGAAGGGTCATTTTTCTTCATCATATATCCATAAGAGATGCGCGTCAAGTTGAAATCACACTTTCTTTATCCGAAATCGTTCCTTGCTATTTTTAAGGTTAATAAGGTACTATTTAAAAGGTGTTTTCGTATGATAAGGAGTAGGCAATTTTGAAAGATATTCGCCAATCAAGTTCGAGAAAAGGGAGAGAGGCTTCGCCGCGTGTTTTTCCGGTTATCTTGGGGGTTGCTTTTTTGATGGCAACTCTTTTTGCTGCGTGGACTCCACGAGGGCTTTTTTCGGGGAATCTTTCTGAAAAGCTGGCGATGATGCTGACCGCCCAACCGGATGCAAACCCAACTTTGAGCGGAGGGGATTACCCACGATTGCGCATCGGGATTGTTTCTGGGCATTGGGGATATGATTCTGGTGCGGTTTGCTTAGATGGAAACGGTGAGGTAACTTTAACTGAAGTAGATTTGAATTTGCAGATTGCAACTCTTGTACAACAAAAACTAACACAGAGCGGTTTTCAGGTGGATTTATTGCAGGAATTTGATCCGCGTTTAGATGGTTATAATGCGGTTGCGTTGGTTTCTATCCATAATGATTCTTGCGCTTATATTGACGAAAATGCGACGGGATTTAAGATCTCTGCCGCGATGGATACGCGAGATTTGAACCGCGCCGCGCGTCTGACAGGTTGTTTGCGTGACCGTTACGAACGCGTGACTGGTTTGCATTTTCATTCGGGGAGTATTACTTCGGATATGCGCGAGTACCACGCTTTTAATGAAATCAGCGATACGACCATCGCGGCAATTATTGAAGCGGGATTCATGAATCTCGACCGCGAGATTTTGACCCAACATCCTGATATTATTGCAGAGGGAATTGCACAGGGGATTGAATGTTTTGTGAATAACGAAAGCATTGAATCAACACCTGTGCCAACTATTTCACCAGTTTCCACGCCATGACTCAAAAATCGTCTGCGGCAAGAGAAGCGATCCGGCTTTCTCGGATAGCTCTACAAAAGGGAGAGAAGGATGCCGCGCGTTCTTGGGCAGAAAAAGCCACCGCTCTTGCGCCCGAACTTGAAGAGGGATGGTTGCGCCTCGCGGCGACATCTCGCCCGCAATTGAGTATTCATTATTTGGAACGCGCATTGGCGATTAATCCGCAAAGTGAACGGGCGCGCAAGGGGATGATTTGGGCAAAGAAACGACTCAGCCTTTCCCGCTCGAAAGTGGAAGAGATGACTCCTTCTCTTGGAGAAGAGGCAAAAACAGAAAAAACGCAGCCAACACGAACGCAGAGAGTAGGCGTTCCGCTTTCTCCTCCTCAACTCATCATCGAAACAGAACCAGTAAAAGATGCGGTAGAGAAGAATAAATTAAGTTTTTTGCAGCGATCATTCATCGCTTTTTTATTGATAGTGTTACTTATTCCAGCAATTTGGTCTTTGACTTCGCAAACCACTTCTTTTGCGTCGGCGTTTAATGCCCCGCCTACCGCCACCGAAGCGCATTGGGGTGCGGCTGAAATCAATAAGCCAACTTATACCCCCTCCCCAACAGCGACTTTTACCCCAACGCCCACGCCGACTTTTACGCTTACACCAACCCCTACTGATACAGAGACACCCCTTCCGACCAATACGCTCCGCCCCGCGAATACGGCTATCCCCGCGCCGGTGGTAGATTATGCCTCTGGCGGGGCGAAATATGTTCTCGTGGATATTTCTGAGCAGCATCTTTACGCGTATGAAGGCAACACGCTGGTTTTCAGCTTTGTCGCCTCGACCGGAATGAATAATGCCACAGCAACGGGCAATTTTAGCGTGCTGAATAAAATCCCCAGTGCGTATGGCGCGACTTGGGATATTTGGATGCCCTACTGGCTCGGCATTTATTGGTCGGGGACTTTGCAGAACGGGATTCACGCGTTGCCGATCATGTCGAACGGAGCAACTTTATGGGCGGGTTATTTAGGCACACCGATTTCCTATGGTTGTATCGTGCTAGGCTCTTATGAAGCCCAATTACTTTATAATTGGGTAGATGTTGGCACACCGGTAGAAATTCAATGGTAAACGATAGAGATATTCAAGCTCAGGATGCGTTAAAAAAAGCGCGCGCGGCACTCCGTCAGGGCGATAAAAAAGCCGCGTATGCGTGGGCGAAACATGCCGCAAAATTAGATCCAGAATTTGAAGATTCGTGGCTTATTCTTGCCGCGGTCTCAAAGCCTGAGATCAGCATCAAGTTTTTGCGGCGGGCATTGCGGATTAATCCGAACAGCCAACGTGCAAAAAAGGGCATGGCTTGGGCTGAAAGCAAACTGTCTCTGCAACGGAAGCCCGCGCAGGTCACGCGCGCCCCGTTGCAAGCCATTCCCAAAAAGAAACAGAAGAAAAATCGGCTTCCTTTCGTCATCCTAGCAGGATTTCTCCTCCTTTGTCTCGCGGGGGGTGCATTTTTAGCCTTAAACCCCTCCCCTGTGAAAGCTCTTTTTGGCGAAGCGCCGACCGCGACCGCATCTATCATCTCGCAGCATTGGGCGCAGGGGACAATCGCCAAGCCGAGCTATACCCCCTCGCCGACCGCAACGTTTACATCTACGCCGACTTTTACGCCAACGCCTTCTTTTACCCCTACGCCGACCTACACGCCTACCTTTACCCCGACTTTCACGTCCACGCCAACGTTTACGCCCACAATTACAAACACGCCGCCTCCCACGAACACTTTTTTGCCCACAAATACCGCCGTGCCTCTGCCGACTAACCCGCCCCCTGTGAGCGGAGGCGAACATTGGATCGAAGTCAATCTCAGCCAGCAAATGCTTTACGCCTATGCGGGCAATACGCTGATGAATTCTTTTCTCGTTTCTACCGGTTTGCCGCAAACCCCCACCGTTACGGGACATTTTTACGTTTACCTTAAATATGTTTCGACCACGATGACGGGACCGGGTTATTACCTCACGAATGTTCCCTACACGATGTATTTTTACAAAAGCTATGGCATTCACGGCACTTATTGGCATAATAATTTCGGCTACCCGATGAGTCACGGATGCGTCAATATGCGTACCAGCGAAGCCGAGTGGCTTTATAATTTCTCTCCGATGGGGACTTTGGTCTACATCCATTATTAGCATGTCTCCCTTTTTGGATTCTCTCTCTCGGCGCGATTTTCTCAAACTAGCGGGATTAAGCATTGCCAGTTTTCTGACTCCTTTGAATTGGACGGAAGCGCACGCGGCTCAAGGCTTGTTTCCAGATCAAGATGGCAGAGTCGCGAAGAAAACCACCCAACTCTTCGAGAGTCCCAGTTTTGATTCGGAACCGCTTAAAGAGCATTGGCGCGATATTATCCTCCCCATCACTGGCATCGCTATCAGCGAAGATAAGACCGCCTACAACCGCATCTGGTACAAAATTGGAGCGGAGGGATTTGCCTACTCCGGCGACATCCAACCCGTGCAGACGCGGTTAAATAACCCCATCCGCGAACATCCCGAAGAGGGCAGTCTCGCAGAAGTGACCGTCCCCTACACTGATGCCCGCAAAGAAGCGAACGAAGACGCGAAAATCATCTATCGTCTTTACTACGAAACCACGCATTGGATTACTGAAACCGTCATAGATGAAAATGCGCAAGAAGTCTGGTATAAATTGCGTGACGATAAAGAAAACGAGGCGTTTTATTATGTCCTCGCTAAACATTTACGCATTATCTCCGCGGAAGAACTCTCTCCGATTTCACCGAATGTGCCGGAGTATAAAAAATCTATTGAAGTGCGCCTTCAGCAACAATTGGTGGTCGCTTACGAGGGCTTGCATCCCATTTTTGCAACGCGCATCTCAGCCGGTACGCGCCGTTATAATGGGAGCTACTACACGCCTGAAGGAATTTTCAAAACTTACTACAAACGTCCTAGCCGACACATGGCGGCAGGCAATCTTGCCAATAGCGGCTACGATTTGCCCGGTGTCCCTTGGGTTTCTTATCTCACCGAAAGTGGAATTTCCTTTCACGGCACTTATTGGCATAATGACTTTGGCTATCCTCATAGTCATGGTTGTATTAACCTCTCCGCACAAGCTGCAAAATGGCTTTACCGTTGGACAAGTCCTGTTGTAAAACCGGAGAGAGAATATGTTTACGGATATGTAGGAACGCGTGTGGAGATTGTCGCGTAAAAAAATACGGCTCTTTAGGACTTTGAGGTAATTTTTCAAAAAGAATCCACGAAGACACATGAATTTACACGAAGAGTGAGAGAAATCCATGACTAAAATTGTGGCTTTGGCTGTACTCTACCTGAAATACGAAAGACCCAAAAATACGCAATACGAAATCTCCTCACCTCATCTACTCTTTATGAAAAACTTACCCTCAACCTTTACCCGCCGAGACTTTCTCAAATTTAGCGCGGCGGGCGCGTTAAGCCTCCTATTTGCTGAATTGGGGCTGGATCAAGTCTATGCTGGCGCGCCGCCTCTCCAAAAACAGGGGCGCACAACGTGGAGCAGTCTCACTATTTACGATAAACCCTCTTTTAACGGTACCGTGCTACACGTCTACGGTCGGGATGTTGTCTTGCCAATCACCGAAGAATTGATTATCGAAGACGCACAAGCTTATAATCCGATTTGGTATCGCATCGGAGACGAGGGATTTGCTCATTCGGCATATCTCCAGCCGGTTTACACCTCCTATAATCTTCCCGTCCACAACCTCCCCGAAAGAAAAGTTCTCGCCGAAGTGACGATTCCCTTTGTGCCGGTACGTTTAGGGGCGAGTTATTTCTATAAACAAAAACTGCGCTATTATTACGGGACAACACATTGGGTTGATAAAATAATCCAAAATGAGAATGACGGAACGTATTGGTATAGAATCTTCGATAGACAGGTCAAAACCTACTTTTTTCTTCCCTGCTACAGCCTGCGGATCATTCCTGACGAGGAGCTTGCTCCCCTTTCTCCGAAGATTCCTCCCGAAGACAAATCCATTTTCGTTGATCTTGCCGCCCAAACAATGGTTGCTTACGAAGGCGATACACCCGTAATGACCTCACGCATCGCCAGCGGATGGGGAAACACCCCTACGCCAACGGGAGAATTTAGCACCTACCATAAAGCTCCCTCTGTCCACATGACCGATGGCGCGGGAGACGCGGCAAATTACGATTTACCCGGTGTTCCTTGGGTCTCGTTTTTCACCGGAAACGGCGATTCTTTCCACGGCACCT
Source organism: Anaerolineales bacterium (assembly GCA_029933275.1). GTDB lineage: Bacteria > Chloroflexota > Anaerolineae > Anaerolineales > Villigracilaceae > Desulfolinea. Next base: position 14,627 of record JAOZOM010000002.1, read on the forward strand.
ATTGGCATAACGATTTCGGCGACCCACGCAGCCATGGCTGTGTCAATACGCCCGATAATGTGGCGAAGTTTATTTATTTATGGTCAAACCCCACCGTCCCGCCAGACGAGGATTACCTTCATCTCCCCGGTCAAGGGACACGGGTCACAATTGTTGAAGGAAATATAGAAAGCTAAAAAGGAGATTTTCATGTACTCAGCTTTTACGCATAATAAATACCTACTCAAACGTCAGGCTCTCGCCATGACGGGCAAATTCCGCTTTTACGATACTAGTGGAAATTTGGTCATGTTTAGTCAGCAAAAAATGTTCAAACTACGAGAAGATATTCGCGTTTATTCAGATGAAACTAAAACGCAAGAAGTCCTTACTATCAAAGCGCGTCAAATTGTTGATTTCTCTGCCGCTTACGATGTAGTTGATGCCACCACCCAAGAACAGGTTGGCACCCTCCGCCGCAAGGGATTAAAATCGATGCTCCGCGATGAATGGGAAGTTTTGAATCCTGCCGGGCAGGTTCTCGGCTCGCTCTTTGAAGATAGCATGGGACTCGCCTTAGTACGGCGTTTCTTAGTCAACCTGATTCCCCAAAATTACGATATCACCATTGGGCAAACACGCGTCGCGGATTTGAAACAACGCTTCAATCCTTTCCGCTACGAACTTGATCTCGATTTCAGCATGGATACTGCCAATCAACTAGATCGCCGTCTTGGCATCGCCGCGGGAATTTTGCTTGCCGCCGTTGAAGGCAGACAATCTTAAGCAATGGCAAAAGAACCTCTCTTTCTCGGTCTCGTTGTGGACGAGTTTGATCGTCCCGTAGGAAGTGCGTTCATCGGCTCGGAGCCTTGCTACGTTGTGGATGATGACGGTTTTCGCCGTCATATCCCCTCCGAGCAGATTGATCGTCAAGTTTTGGCGAAAATGGGTGAGTTGATTCAAGGACACGAAGACCTTCTCGGCGAGCAAACCGCTAAAATGCTTGGACAAGATGATATTTTCTCGCGCGCCATGATCCAAAAACAACTGGAGAATATCGAAGAGCAATTTGAGACCATCATCCAAGCGGGCATCCCTGAAGAGGGACGTAGCTATATGGGTATGATGGGCTTCAAAATTGTCATTGATGTTCATGGCGAAGTTTTGCGCCTCGACCAGCCCAGCGGCTTACCGGAAGATGAATAAAGTGTATATTGCGTAATTTCTAAAAAATTACGCAATATGTAATCTTTTTTTCCTAGTTCTAACGGAATTTGTGGTTTGGCAAAAAACAAGCGCAAACAAACTTTTGTACACGGATTTCAAGGAGTTACACGGAAAAAACGCTCAATATTGAACACTTTTCCTTTTCAAAAATTCTCCGTGAAATCCGCGTTATCCGTGTACAAACCGTAAAAAACGGTAGAAACAGTTTTTTTCCATGTTTTCAAAAACTAAAGCCCTCCTTCCCCTCAGCCTTTTTCTCGCGGCAATCTTTGCCCTCTTTGAAAAAGGCAATTATTTCTCTGCATGGCTCTCCGCCGCGCTGATTTTCTTTTTCGGAATTAGTGCACTTTTTGCGCTTTGGTCTTGGACGGGAAAATCGCGAAAACTACTCCTTATCATCGCGCTCGCCTTGTTGTTTCGTCTTGTTGCCGGGGTTGTGCTAGAAACCTTCCTCCCCATCAATGGCTACCAAGATAGCGAACAACAACAAGCGGGGTACGTCTTCTACGATGCTTATAGGCGCGATACCGCCGCGTATGATTTAGCTCAAAGTGACGCGCCCCTCCTTTCCGCATTTAGCAAAAGCGAAAATACCGACCAATACGGCGGTCTTCTTACCCTTAGCGCGGGCGTGTATCGCTACCTCTCGCCGGACGCGCATCGTCCGCTTCTGATTGTCCTCATCGCCGCGTTTGCCGCTGCACTCGGCATCCCCTTTTTGTGGATGGCGGCAAAAGAACTCGGCGGCGAAAAGTTCGCCCTCCCCGCTGCATTAATTTTTGCCCTATACCCAGAATCTATTCTGATGGGCAGTTCCCAAATGCGCGAACCTTTCTTAATTAGCCTTGTAGCTCTCGTTTCATGGGCATTTCTAAATCTCGAAAAATCTCGAAAAGCCGCCCTCTGGGCATTGGGCTTTGGCTTCCTTGCCATGCTCCTCATCTCTCCCGCCATTGCTATTTTTAGCCTCATCTTTCTCAGCGTCTATAAACTCATCCTCGATGAGCGTAAAAAAATCTCGCTCAAACAAATCGCCTTTGTCCTCCTCTTTCTCCTGCTCGCCTTTTTTTTCCTCTCCTCCGCGTTAAGTTCCACAAAACTTACTGCTAACTCCCCATTCGGCACTGTCCTTGAGTGGACGCGGCGAGCCGTCCAATGGGATACCTACCAACTCGAACGCGGTTCCGGCTGGGTGCAAAAACTTTTTAGCGAGATGCCCGCCGCTCTCCACGTCCCCTTTGCTACGAGCTACGGATTGGTGCAACCCGTCCTGCCTGCCGCGATTATCGAACCGACCACCATCATTTGGAAGATTTTAGGGATATTGCGCGCGTTGGGATGGTACCTCCTCGCGCCTTTGCTCCTCTATGGCTTTTTTGCCCTCCCCAAACTGGATTCCACTCAAGCGCGCCGCATCTGGACGTGGTTTGGGCTTGCGTGCTGGTTCTGGATCATCCTCGCATCCCTCCGCGCGGGCGGTGACCAGTGGGATAATCCGCGTTATCGCGTCATCTTTTTGGCGTTAGAAGCCCTCTTCGCGGCACGGGCGTGGATCACGTTTAGGGAGCAAAAAGATGCTTGGTTGCCGCGTATTTTAACGGTAGAGGTTATTTTTCTCGCATTTTTCACTCAATGGTACGCAAGCCGATATTACGTCCGCTTCGGCACTTTATCCTTCGGCTCAATGGTTGCGTGGATATTATCCATCAGCATTTTTGTCATTCTCGGCGGCATAATCCAAGATAAGAAAAAACAGTTATAATGGCGGCGTTAAAAAATAAAGGAGATATAAATATGAAAACAGCATTAGTTACAGGAATTACAGGGCAAGATGGCTCTTATTTGGCAGAATTACTGCTTTCAAAAGGCTACAAAGTGATTGGAATGGCGCGCCGCTCTAGCACAGTCAACTACGAGCGGATTGAACATTTGCTTGACGATATTATTGTTGAGCAGGGCGATTTGCACGATCAAGGCTCTCTTTTAGGTCTTCTGGAAGAGTATAAACCCAACGAAGTTTATAATTTGGCGGCGCAATCCTTTGTGCCAGCCTCATGGAGCCAAGCGGTTCTGACCGCAGAAGTGACTGCCTTGGGCGTGACGCGGATGCTGGAAGCAATTCGGATTTTTGACTCTTCGATTCGCTTTTATCAGGCATCCAGTAGCGAGATGTTCGGCAAAGTATTGGAAGTGCCGCAAAAAGAAAGTACGCCTTTTTACCCGCGTAGCCCTTATGGTGTAGCAAAAGTTTACGGGCATTGGATTACGATTAATTACCGTGAATCCTATAATATTTTTGCTTCTTCTGGCATCCTCTTCAACCACGAGAGTCCCCGCCGTGGGTTGGAATTTGTGACTCGTAAAATCACAAATGGTGTAGCGAAGATTAAACTTGGCAAACAAGATAAATTAGCTCTCGGCAATCTCGATTCCCGCCGTGATTGGGGCTTTGCCGGTGATTATGTCGAAGCGATGTGGTTGATGCTCCAACAAGAACAACCGGATAATTATGTCATCGGCACTGGTGAGACTTACTCCGTGCGCGAGTTCTGCGAAAATGCTTTTGGTTATGTTGATTTGGATTATAACGATTACGTTGTCCAAGACCCGCGTTTCTATCGTCCCGCCGAAGTAGATTTGCTAATTTCCGATCCTAGCAAAGCTCGCGAAGATTTGGGCTGGGAGCGCAAAGTGAATTTCAAAAGTCTTGTTGAGATGATGGTACAAGCCGATTTGGCAAGATTGCAAAAATAATGAGTGTGCTAAAAAAAAGGGAAAGCTCGCAGAGCTTTCCCTTTAATTTAAAAGGAAAAGAAGATTTTTTTTCTTTAATGGGCGGATTTCTTTACTTCATCCAACTTTGGATTTATGCCCATTCAACCTTTTCAAGGTTAGACGAAAGTGCCTATATTTATAAGGGCTATTTATTCGCAACGGGACAATACGAACCTTTTGGTCCCGGGCTGTGGACGAATAAAGGTCCTTTCTCTTTTCTAATCCCCGGCTATATTCAACGTTGGTTTGGACCCGGCTTAGGTCCGGCGCGTTATTTTGCTGTTTTTCTTGCTCTTCTTACACTTTTTGGTGTTTGGTTCACGGCTCGGCGGCTCAGCGGGAAAACTTGGGGCATGGTCGTTGTTTGGCTTTTCGTTTTTACCCCCGCATTTGCCAAGTTATATAGTCCCGCCCTTTCTCAGGGATTAATTGCCTTAATGCTCACGGGGGTACTTGCCCTCTCTCTCGGCGGAGACCGCCCGCTTTGGCAGCTTTCACTGAGCGCAGCTCTAGCGGGATTAATGCTCTTAACACGGCAAAATATGGTTTTGATTTTGCCCCTGCTCATTATATATATCTTTTGGCAATACGGACGCAAGGCGGGATTATGGTCTCTTTTTTTCGGTGGGATGGTTATTTTTCTTGGGCATCTCTATTGGTGGCCCCAAATCATGCAACTCTGGAGACCGTGGCTACCGGAAAAATTAGCTCTTTGGGTGCAATCTTTATATCTTCCCGTTGGTAGCGATATCGGAGGTCCACACGGGAGTTTTGACCCCAGCATTTTAAATCGCATCTCGGCTTTCTTTCTCGCATTTCGTTTATATGGCATTATTCTTATTGGGATTATCGTCAGCTTTTTCTTATGGCAGAAAAAATGGAAGAATAAAAAAGCCTTTCGTGATGCCGTATTTTTAGCGGTCTTATATTTGATTCTCTTTTTTATGCACGCTTGGGCTAGTTTAGGGAAAAATTATTGCGTCTACTGTTTCCCCTCCTATCTCGGATTTTTCAATATCAGCGGGATATTCTTAATTCTAATTTCTTTCCCCTCGTGGAAAAAATCCCTCCCAAAATATAGCTATCCTCTTCTCATCATCCTGATTTTGACCCTTAGCGTAGGGATTGCATTCTCCGCTTCGGAAGACATCGGGAAATTACTTGTCAAAACCCATATTCCGCGGATGAAAGCAGGGCATTTTCTTACGGGAAATGTGGATTTAATGACTCTTTTGCTCAACAAATTCCAATTGAGCAAAAGCCTCACCCGTCAATATGCTTCGGTCGTTATAGGGCTTTCTGTAGGACTGATCTTTTTAGCGGGTATTCTCTTTTTGAACATTAAAAAGAAAGCCAACTTTGGCTATTTAGCCCTCGTTTCATTTTTGGTATTTTCTTTTTTTGCCTCTCCCCTCATCGCAGGAAGCCATGCGAAACGAGAATATGCTTACGGTGATATGATTGCCGCCTACGAAGACGCAGGCAGTTACCTCGCCGAGTATATCCCCGCCGGAAGCCTGGTTTATTGGAAAGGAGGCAACTCTCTATTGCCCCTTTTATATATTCCGGGTGGGGTTGAAATTTACGCAACCCAATTAAACGCTTACAATAATATAAAATATGGCGGAGACTCGGAAGCCCTCCTAAAACTGGGACTTTGGAATTTTGAAATGGATGCTCAATGGAGAACCGAAGCCGATTATATTGTAATGATTAGCTATATTTACAGTGATGAATGGGCGGCTTTTCTTTCGCCCGATAAATTTGAAGCCTACCCACCCTCCTCCATCTTACTTGAAAATAGACCGGATTCCTTCTTGCGCGTTTTCAGGAGAAAATAATGAACCTATCTTTAGTCATCCCGATTTACAACGAAGAAGAAAGCCTCCCCTTGCTTTTTGACGCGATCCACAACGCCTTAGATTCTCTCTCCCGTACATGGGAAGTGATTCTCGTCGATGATGGCAGCCGCGATAAAAGCCTCGATGTGCTACGAGACCTCGCGAAAAAAGACCCCAAACATATCCGCGTGGTGGCGTTTCGGCGCAATTTTGGTCAAACCGCCGCGATTGCCGCGGGGATAGACCATGCAAAAGGTGAGATTATCGTTCTCCTCGATGCTGACCTCCAAAACGATCCCGCCGATATCCCTATGATGCTGGATAAACTGGATGAAGGTTACGATGTCGTCAGCGGATGGCGTATTAATCGGCAAGATACTTATATCACCCGTACCCTTCCCTCTAACCTCGCCAACGGACTGATTTCACGCGTCACCGGAGTCGAACTCCATGATTATGGATGCACCCTCAAAGCCTATAGACGCGAAGTCCTCACGGGCTTCCGTCTCTACGGAGAAATGCACCGCTTCATTCCCGTTTTTGCTCATGCAGTTGGCGCAAAAATTGTCGAAGTCCCCGTTCACCACCATGCCCGCCAATTTGGGGAGGCAAAGTACGGCTTGGAGCGTACCTTCAAAGTTCTTCTCGACCTCTTTACCGTCAAATTTCTTCTCAGCTATTCCTCCAAGCCTATCTATCTTTTTGGCGGCACAGGCATCGGCATCATCGCCCTCAGTGCGGCTCTTTTGATTTTCTTGGCAATCAGGCGGCTATTTTACGGAATCTCCGTTTTTAGCTCGCCCCTTTTCCCCATTAGTGCCATGTTCTTCATCATGGGTTTTCAATCTATCCTCATGGGGTTAATCGCCGAATTACAAGTTCGCACTTATCACGAATCTCAGCATAAGCCGACCTACACCCTCCGCGAAACTATCAATATCGAATAATGCGTATCCTCGTCCTCATTCACGAATACCCACCGGTTGGCGGCGGTGGCGGTCGCGTTGCTCAAGATATAGCGGAGGGATTAACCCAACGCGGACACGAGATCGTTATCATCACCTCCCATTTTGGCGATTTGCCAAAAGATGAATTTGTGGATGGAATCCGAATCATCCGCGTCCCTTCGTTACGAAAAGAGGCATTCCGAGCAGGATTTCCCTCAATGGCTGCCTACCTCCTTTCTGGATTTTGGGCTGGCTTCCGTTTAATCGGCAAATGGCGACCCGATGCGATTCACGTTCATTTTGCCGTCCCAGCCGGAGCCTTGGCGTGGGCGTTATCGAAGCTCAAAAGAATCCCCTATCTCCTCACCGCGCATCTCGGCGATGTGCCGGGCGGTGCGCCCGAGAAAACGGGAAAATGGTTCAGGTGGATTTTCCCCCTCAGCAAGCCAATTTGGCGAGACGCGGCTCAAGTTGTTGCCGTAAGCGAATTTACACGTCAGCTTGCGCTGAAGCATTATCCGGTTGAGATTTCCGTCATCCACAACGGCGTGGATTTAGACGCGCTGAATCCCCATCCAATCCAAATCCAAACAACACCACGCCTTATTTTTGCGGGGCGGCTGATGAAACAGAAGAATCCTCTTCAAATCATCCGTACGCTTGCCAAGCTCCAAGACCTTGATTGGGAATTTACTTTTCTCGGTGACGGACCTTTGCGCTCAGATTTGGAGAATGAAATTGCTCGTTATCAACTCGAAAAGCGGATTTCCCTGCACGGCTGGGTCACCCCCGAAGAAGTAATTGCCGAGTTTGCTCAAAGCGACATCCTTTTTATGCCCTCTCTTTCGGAGGGGCTACCCGTTGTTGGCGTTCAGGCACTCGCGATGGGTTTGGCTCTTGTTGTCAGCAATATCGGCGGTTTTGTGGATTTGGTAAACGAGGGCGAAAACGGCTTTTTGGTAGATGAGCCGGGAAAATACGAGGCGCACCTTCGCCGCTTGTTGCTTGATGCGGAGGAGCTTCTTGCCTTCAGAAAAGCCAGTCGCAAAAAAGCAGAAGAATTTTCACTAGAGAATATCATTACGCATTACGAAGAAACTTTTTTAAGAAGAGAAAAATGACAACTCATCCCAAAAATTTTGCTGCAATTGGTGTTGCGGGTTATATTGCCCCTCGCCACCTAAAAGCCATCCAAGATACGGGCAATAAACTAATTGCCGCTACTGATATTACTGATTCTGTTGGTATTTTGGACCGGTATACTCAAGATGTGCGCTTCTTCACCGAGATTGAGCGGTTCGACCGTCATCTCGAAAAACTGCGCCATCGCTCCGAAGAGGAGCGCGTTCACTACGTTAGCATTATGACCCCGAATTACCTCCACGATGCCCATTGCCGCCTCGCTCTTCGTATAGGCGCAACCGCGATTTGCGAAAAGCCGCTCGTCATCAACCCGTGGAATATAGACCAACTTGCTCATGTTGAAGAGGAATATGAGGGCAAAATAAATACGATTTTGCAATTGCGTGTTCATCCCGCACTGATTGCGCTTAAAAAGAAATTAGATGCGGACTCTTCGGGCAAGCAACATGATGTTTTGTTGAGTTATGTTACCTCGCGCGGACCTTGGTATCACGTCTCGTGGAAAGGGGATTACGAAAAATCGGGCGGCGTAGCCACCAATATCGGCATACATTTCTTTGATATGCTCCAATGGCTTTTTGGCAAACCCGACATGCTCAAAGTCTATCGTAATGAGTCGACTAGCATGTCAGGTTTTATCGAATTTGAACGCGCTCAGGTGCGTTGGTTTCTCTCTGTAGATGAGAATGATCTCCCCATCCCGATTGAGTCGGGTAAACCGAAAACCTACCGCTCGATTACCGTAGATGGCGATGAAATTGAATTTTCGGGCGGATTTACCGATTTGCACACCGTTGTTTACGAGCGTACTCTAGCGGGGCAAGGTTTTGGGCTAAACGATGCTCGTCCCTCGATTGAGTTGGCGTATAAAATTCGCAACACGCCGCTCTCTGCAATTGATGTACTGGCACATCCTTTCTTGAAGAAGTAGCTTACTCTTTTCCTCCTCCCACACCTCCCTAAAGTAGACGAAATCAACCGCCTCGTGTATGATGTTACTATAATGATAGGAGAAAATCATGGATTTCGGAAAAATTCTTAAAAACGCATGGAAAACTGTTTGGACGCATAAGGTTCTTTTTTATTTTGGTTTCTTAATGGGGATTCCAAGTATCTTGATGGGAATCATTATGGGGGGCATCTTCTTTTTCCTGACCGAAGATAATATCTTCGCTTTTGTTGACCATCCGGAGAGGACACCTCTTTTTCTTATTTTATACTTCGCCTTTATCATCATCTTTATCATTTTTTCCTATGTGATGACAACTTTAAGTTTCGCCGGTGTTTTTAAGGGGACATTAGACCTGCAAGGTAAAAAAGATAGCTTGTCTTTTAGTGAGTTATGGACTGCCACCCTTCCCTATTTTGGACGAGTTTTGGGCGTGCTCTTCATCATTTTCCTTGCCATATTTATTCTCGTTATGATTCCTATATTTTTAGGCATCTTTGTTGGTGCGCTAACCGCGGGAATAGGATTCTTATGCTTGATGCCTCTTTTCTTTTTGATCATTCCTTTGGAACTTGTCGGATATCTTCTCGCATCCGTAGCGATGGCAGCAACCGTAGCCGAAGATTTGGGCGTTTTCGATGCGCTTCGGCGCGCGTGGGAGGTGGTTAAGAAAAAATTCTGGATTCTCGTACTGATGACCATCATCCTCGCCTTTCTCCAATGGGCGGCGAGCATGATTGTGATGATCCCGATGCAATTTGCTCAAATGGCATTGATGTTTTCCTCTGATTTCCTAAATAGCACAGACCCGAATACCTTTTTTCGCCCCGTCTCTATTCTTATTCTTCTTTTCATGCCCTTAATTGCCCTCGTGCAATCATTGGGATTAACCTATGCCAACGCCGCTTGGATGTTGACCTATCTCGAAGTTTCCGCGCCAGAGACGGATGAAATTATCTTTGACGTTTAATTTTAGCTTACCGAACAATCCCCAGAAATCGCAAAAGAAGATACAATTATTGAATATGCGTAAAGTTATTTTTGCAATATTCTTAACTACTATCCTAGTAGCAGGAGGGTTTCATGCTCGCGCCCAAGAAGCCGCACGAGTGGAGATCGTCCAAGTAAACGCGGATTCTTTTCCCACGATAACCGCTCTTTTAGACGTATATGATGCGGAAGGTAGGTTTGTCTCAGCTATAGGCGCGGCAAATATCACCGTCTTAGAAGATGGGCAATCCATCCCCCTCACCGAACTTAACGAGCAAGAAATTGGTGCGCAAATTGTCGTGGCAATCAACCCCTCTCCGCCGATGGATACGCGCGATTCTCTCGGCATCTCGCGCTATGATCGCGTGGTTGAAAAATTGCGCCTGTGGGCAGAAAATCGTCCCCTTGAGCCGCAAGATAAACTCAGCCTTGTCTCCACTGCGGGGCCTCTGCTTGTCAACGCGACCCCCAGCGAATGGCGGAACAGCCTCGTCTCCTACCAACCTGATGCACGTGCCGCCATCCCCAGCTTGCAATCCCTATCTTTTGCTTTAGACTTAATCGAAGGCGAGCAAGATACCCCGCTGGGGATGAAACACAGCATCCTCTTTATCACCTCCCATCTCCCCGACCAAGCAACTGTTACAGAATTAGAAAATCTTACCGAGCGCGCCCTGCTTCTCAACACGCGCGTCAATGTTTGGCTGATTGATACAGATGCTTATTTCGCCCATTTCAGCGCAAACTCGCTTAAATCTTTAGCCCTCCAAACCGGCGGCAAATATTCCGCTTTTTCCGGCATCGAAGTTTTACCCGATCCTGAAAATTATTTTACTCACCTACGGCATCTCTACACCCTCAGCTACGAATCCCGCTTGACAAGCGGCGGCTCTCATCGCATCGCCGTGCAGGTCAAATTTGGCGAACTTGACCTTCTCTCTCCCGACCAGAGTTTCGGGCTGGATATTCAACTGCCCAACCCCTTCCTCCTCGCCCCGCCCGCACAAATTGTGCGCCAAGCCCCCGAAGAAGACCCCTATAATACCGAGATCCTCCTCCCTGCCGAGCAAGAAATTGAGTTTCTAGTCGAATTTCCGGACGGGCATCAACGCCCAATCAAGCGCGCCACCCTTTTCGTTGATGAAGAAATAGTCGCCGAAATCACCTCGCCGCCGTTTGAGAAATTTTACTGGGATTTGGATAAATATATCAGCAGTGGTGAACATTCTCTCCAAATCGAAGTGGAAGATTCGCTGGGATTAACAAGGATGAGTTTAGGCGTACCGCTCACGATAACCATTATCCAGCCTCCCAGCGGTGCACTTGCCTTTTTTGGACGGAATGGATCGCTCTTGACCTTAGGCGTGATCACGGTATCCGGGCTTTTTTTGGTGGCAATTCTCTTGGTCGGCGGAAGACGTAGCCTCCAAACTTTCTCGGAGAAACGAAAAGCAAAAGCGGCATCCCATGACCCGGTTACCCAGCCTATCCCCGCCACCAAACTGGATGAAGGGAAAAAGAAAGGGCGCGTCCCGATGCCTTTTTCTGGGTGGGCGCGTGGGCAAAAGCAAATTAAAGCCGTAGCTTATCTGACACGTCTTAACGGGCAGGGCAATTCGGGCGCGGGGACACCGATCCCGCTTACGGGCGAAGAAATGATTTTTGGTTCCGACCCAGTGAAAGTCGCGTTCGTCCTCGATGATCCATCCATCTCTCCCAAACACGCAGTTTTAGTCCGCGATGAAGAGGGGCATTTCCGCCTATCCGACCAAAATTCTATTGCAGGGACTTGGGTAAATTTCGAGAAACTTGACACACAGGGCAAAATTCTGGCACATGGAGATATCATTCATATTGGCATTTTGCGCTATAAATTTGACCTTGCAAAGCCACCTGTTTCAAGATCACCGAAAATTCAAATTGAGGAGGCATCGTGATTCCTGCTGAACGCGCGCATCTTTTTGTTGCCGCCCTGAGCCATAGGGGAATGAAAAAAGGCAAAAATAACGAAGATCGTTATGCGATTTCTTCTTATTATTTGGCAGAGGATGACGATACACCTCTTCTTTTTGCGATTATTGCGGACGGCGTTGGCGGGCATCTTGCCGGCGAAGTTGCCGCCGAGATGGTGGTGGATTATGTGAGCCAAGCGGTGGCTGAGAGTGACGCAAAGAACCCGTTGACGATTATTGAGCAAGCGGTGATTGGCGCTAGCCAAGCGGTGAATAATCTTGCGGCGGAAGATGAACGAAAATATGGGATGGGGGCGACTTGCGTCTGTGCGTGGATTATTGATAATCGGCTTTATACTGGTTCGGTGGGCGATTCGCGTTTATATCTGATGCACGGGGCGACTATCCAACAATTGACAACCGACCATACTTGGATTCAAGAGGCGTTGGATAAGGGGATTTTGACACCGGAGCAGGCGCGCACCCACCCTAACGCGCATGTAATTCGACAATATGTGGGTGGAAAAAATCTCCCCCAAGTGGATTTTCGACTTCGTTTACATTCTGACCCTGCTAATAAAGATGAGAAGGTAGACGCGAGGCGGAGTAATCAGGGCTTGCCATTAAAAGCGGGGGATACCCTGCTTTTATGTAGCGATGGTTTGACTGATTTGGTTTGGAATGATGAGATTTTAGAGATTGTTCGTTCAGGAAAAGACCTTGAGAGCGCAGCGAAAACGCTGATTAACACGGCAAATGAGCGCGGTGGACACGATAATATCACGGTAATTTTATTATCCCTTCCCCAAGACGGGACGAAGCGGAATTTTAAGAAATTTTTACCGTGGATTATTGCAGGTGGAATCACTTTGCTAATTGGGCTTGCTATTTTTATTGGATTTGTTTGGCACCTTGTACAGCCGATTGAGACTCTTACGCCAACGGTCACGCCAACTGTTGTAGTAGCTCCTGAATTATCCCTAACGCCGGAATTCACTACGCCGTCTACGCTGTTTCCATCCCCCACTGAGATTAGTGCAACTTATACCCCCTGGCCCACAAATACGCCCCAGCCGGTTGAGTAGATTCGGCGGTCGGTAAATCAGAAGGGTAGGAAATCGGTAATTAGTCAACCAGTAGGTCAGTAGACTAAGATAAAGAAAAAAGACATCCCAAATTAGGTTGACTAATCTATGCGTTATCGCGGAGGCGGTGACGTGTTTTTTTAAGGCGTATCTGTCGGAAGGGGAGTCTCGGTTGGGGGAATGGGGGTATCGGTGGATGTTTCAGTGGGGAGGGGCGTATCCGTTTCGGTGGCGGACTGGGTTGGAGACGGGGTTTCTGTCGGAATGGGAGTTTCGGTGAGCGTAGCGGTGGGAACGGGGGTAAGGGTAGATGTTGGAGACGGGGTCGCGGTTGGGGTCGGCGTGGGCAAGTTCAAGGTCACGAAAATAATTCGCTCGGCGATTGCATCGCCTTTGGCTCCGTGTAGAGTCAATCGCAGAGAAAAATTCCCATTAGATAATTCATCCAGCATATCCCAGGTGGCTAATTTTTCGGTGGTTTTATATTCGGCGTTGCTTTCTTCGACCAGCACAATCCATTTTGAGGGAGCTTTTCCTTTGCCGTATTCTAAAGACCAGTTGCCAAAATTGCCGCTGGCGGTGACGATGCCGAGAATATTGATGCTCATTTTATCAATCTCACCGCCATCTTTAGGATTGGTAATTTGTAAATCGGGTTGCGGATCGTTTTTATTGCACTCCCGATTGGGGGCAAAACTGATTTTTTTCGGGAAACCGTGCGATTCGAGCCAACTTTTTCCGTCATTTGTGCCTAGCCATTTTCGCGCCCAAGAATCTTCAACGCGCATGACCATTTTTTCTTCGGTGAATTCATTGCAGACAGAAGATGCTTCAAGTCCTGTCCAAGTATCGAGAGTGACTTTGCGCCATAAATCCGCCCCGGGAGGGAGAGGCAATTGGTCTTCTGCGAAGATTTCGGTTGTTTTTCCGCTTTTGCAATAATTCGAAGGTTCCGTGCCGGAGATGGTACAAATCACTTTGTTGACAATGCTTTTGGGGCGCGTGAAATCTCGCACAATGCCCCCCGTAACTTTTGGGACAGCCGCTTGCATAAATTGCGACCAAATCGGAGCCGCACCACTCAAGCCGGTGGAATGAATCATCGGGGTATAGTCGGCATTGCCCACCCAAACACCTACGGCAAGATCGGGGGTATAGCCCATTGTCCAATTGTCGCGGAAGTCGTTGGATGTGCCAGTTTTCGCCGCGGCGGGGAAAGGAAGATGCAGCGCGGAGTTAGGACCGAACATCCACGTTCGTGCGGCATTATCGGACAAAATAGAGGAGATTAGGTAGGCGTGTTCCGGACGAAGAACTTGCTCCCCTTGTGGAGGCGTATATTCGTAAATAAGCTCCCCGTTGTGGTCGAGTATTTTGGTAATTGCTACCGGCGGGATGCGAATGCCCTCGTTCGCCATCACAGCAAAAGCACCCGTCATCTCCAACAAGCTGACTTCGCCGCCGCCCAGCGTGAGGGCGAGTCCGTAATCGTCGCGAGTGAGGGTGGTGATGCCGAGACCTTCCGCCATTGCAACCATGCCTTCTTTTTCTTCAGTTTCGGGATTATCGTAAATGCCAACAAAATCGAGAGTCTTCACCGCGGGGATATTGAAAGAGTTGGCTAAAGCAACGCGCAAAGTAACCGCTCCGTGATATTTGCCATCATAATTGACCGGTTTATAGGGATCGCGCGGGTCATCGGGATTGCCCGAAGGCGGGAACTCGGAGGGGACATCCCAGATTAGGGTTGAGGGTGTCCAGCCTTTTTTAAACGCGGCGAGATAGGTGATTGGCTTAATCGAGGAGCCGGGCTGACGAGTTGGACTGGTTGCCATGTTGACTTGTCCTGAAATGGCGGCGTTTTCAAAATCAGGCGAGCCGACCATTGCGAGGATTTCCCCCGTATTCGGGTCTATCGCCACTAATGCCCCGTTTTGGACATTGCTCCCGCTGAGGGCGTTAATTTGGTTTGTGACCAAATTTTGGGCAATATCTTGCAATTCCGGGACGAGGGTAGTGTAAACGGTGAAGCCGGAGCGATAAATGGTTTGTGCATCGTATTCCTCTTCCAAAATCCCGCGCACATAATTGACCCAATGTGGGTAGCGCATGGAGATATTTGGCGGGGAGAAGGTGTGATTTTCAATATCTTCTACCGCTTGTGCTGCTTCTACTGCTCCTACGCAAATGCGCTCATCGCTGTTGCTAACTTCGATGCAACCTTTTTCTTCGCTTAAAAGATAGGTGAGAAAAACTACGTCGCGGTGACGGAGAAGAGTCTCTTCGCGATTGGTGTAAATATCGTGTATCGCAGGCGATTGAGGCAAACCGGCGAGAAAACTTGCTTCGGCTAAAGTGAGCGCATCCGCAGTAGTGTTGAAATAAGTTTCTGCGGCGGCTTCAATCCCGTAAGCGAGATTGCCGTAATTGACTTCGTTGAGATAAAGTTCCAAAATCTCATCTTTACTGTAGCGGCGCGTAATCTCTGCCGCGAGCATGATTTCGCGCGCTTTCCGCCTATAACTTTGCTCGTAGCGTTCTTCTTGTGAGAGAAGCAACATCCGCGCCAATTGTTGGGTGATGGTCGAAGCACCGGAGACGATTTTTCCGCTGGTGTAATTTTGCCAAAGCGCGCGCGTCAGGGCGATGATGTCAAAGCCGGGGTGGTTATAAAATTCTTTATCTTCGGTTGCAATGGTGGTTGCCACCAAAAGCGGAGAAATATCCTCCAGCGGAATATAGGTGCGGCGTCCCGCGTTGGGATCGAGAATCTCGTAAAGGATATGCCCCTCACTATCGAGGATGCGTGTTGTCTCAAAACTAGATGCGTGTCCTTGTAAATTGTTTACATCAGGTAGAGTTGCCGCGATTTGTTTATATTCGTAGAGGATATAAGAGCCGCCCGCAATACCCGCTAAAACAATCCCAAAGAGCAAAATGATGATACCGCGTAAAAAACAGCCCCAGTTGACCTTTTTCCCGTTGAAAAAGTTTTTTCGCTTTGCTGAATTGGGAGGCGGTTGAGTCGGCGGGTGAGTAGGAAGCGGTTGAGAAATAGGGTTAAATGCTGTAGGCGAGACACGCGTTGCACCTATATCCACCTCGTCTACGCGTTGGGGGAGGTGGTTGAGTAAATCGGGCTGAGTCTCTTCCAACGCTTCCGCAGGTTGGGAAGGGTAGGGCGGGACGGGGAAATCTGCCCGCGTTTCCTCTTCGGAGGCAATTAAGCGGTGGAGGTAATCATCTTGGTTTTCGGGGTTTGACATAGTTTTTTACTGTTTCTACCGTTTTTTGTACCCAAAGGGCATAGATGGTTTATACACGGATGACGCGGATTTCACGGAGAATTTTTGAAAAGGAAAAACGTTTAATATTGAGCGTTTTTTCCGTGTAACTCCTTGAAATCCGTGTACAAAAATCTGTTTGCGCTTGTTTTTTGACAAACCACAAGTTCCGTTAGAACTAGGTTTTTTATGATTAAGGAGATCTCAAAAATGTTACTCTGGCTTCGATATTACCAAAGTATTCCAACTCCCCTTCATCACGGTTTCATCATTTTGATTCTTCACATCCATTTGCAAGATGACCGAACCGCCGCCCAGACGCTTCATCGCCTTGGTCGCGGTAATTTCCATCTCAACGTGAATCGTATCGCCAAGGTAAACCGGCTTCGTGAACTTCCAACCGATGATCTCGCGGAACGCCATCACCGTCCCTTCGAGGACGCCGGTGCGGAGGGCTAAACCAGAAGCTATCGAAAGCCCCAGCAAGCCATGAGCCACGCGCGCCCCGAAAGGCGAATTTGCGGCATACTGCTCATCGGTGTGAATCTGGTTGAAATCGCCGGAAAGTCCCGCGAATCCAACCACGTCGCTTTCGGTAATCGTCCGTCCGGGCGAAATCATCTTTTGCCCAACTTCAAACTCTTCAAAATACATACCGCGCGCGGCGGGAATTATAATAGGCATAAAAATTTCCTCTGGGAACTCCTTTCCTGTAAAAGGGAAGGTTGGGGATGGGGTTTCTTCTTGATTCTAGCACAAAACCTTTGACCTCCCCCAAATTTAGCGTACAATAGCTTTATGCGAAAATGGAACCTAGGCTCTCCCGACCCAATTTCTTTAACATTGGCGGCAGATGCCCGCTTCACCTCTCTCGACTATAAGAACGACCATATTTGGGAATTAGAATTTGGAGGCAGTGAACCTGCTGCTATCGCCATTAGGACGACTTACGGACTGCGGGCGCGAGCAATGCGGATTTTTCCGCGCTTTAGCGAAGGCGGCGACCCGATCAGCGATCCCGCTGCCTTCGTGACCCCGCCGCGGGTTACCGCTTTTTATGCCAATTTTCTGGAAATTAGCTTTTCTCCGTTAAAAGACCTCGACATCATCGCCGAATACTGGATTCCGGATTCTCATACGCTCAGTTGTCGCCTAACCCTGCTCAATCGTTCTTCTGAAGAACGCGAAATCGGGATTGAATTAGTCGCGGTTTTATCTCCGCTCGAAGGCAAAATTTTTCAACCCGAACAGATGCAAGCGGTCAATGTCCTTGCTGGCAAAACGGGAGATCTCGTCCCTGTCATCTTCCTGACGGGCGGACCCGCACACGGCTCGTCTCCCCATCCCTCTCTCAACCTAAAATTGGCACTTGGCTCTCGCGGCAAGCGTAGCGTTACTTGGGCGCAAGCCGCATTAGCAGAAAAAGAAGATTCCTTTGAGTTAGCGCGCAAAACCCTCACCCGCCAATGGGACGCTGAGCGCGCTCGCATTGAACTGACCAATGCCAGCCAAAGCATCGACATTGAAACCGGCGATCCCGCGTGGGACGCGGCTTTTGCCCTCAGCCAACAAGCCGCCTTTCGCCTCTTCTTCAACGCGAGCGATGATTTGCCGCATCCCAGCTTTGTTTCGGCGCGTTTGCCCGATCATGGTCATTCCCTCACCGAAGATGGGAGCGATTACACCTCAAGCTGGCGCGGACAAACGCCCCTCGAAAGCTATTATCTCGCCAGTCTGCTCCCCGGCATCCCCGAGATGGGGCAGGGATTGGTAAAAAACTTTCTCGCCGTCCAAGATGAAAAGGGCGTAATTGACCATAAACCCGGTCTCGCAGGACAACGCAGCAAAATTCTCGCCGCGCCTTTGCTCGCCTCCCTCACGTGGAAGCTCTATCAAGAAAGTCAAAACCAAAATTTCCTTGCCGAAAGCTACCCTGCCTTGCAAAAATTTTTCTGGGCATGGTTCAACTCCGAACACGACCGTAACCACGATAACCTCCCCGAATGGGATCACCCCCTCCAAACTGGTTTTGAAGACCATCCCCTTTTTAGCCGATGGCATCCGTGGTCACGCGGCGTGGATATTTCCACTGTTCATAGCCCCTCGCTTTTCGCCGCACTCTATCGCGAGGCGCAATCCCTCGCCAAAATCAGCGAAATAGTCGGCAAAAAAAACGACATCGCCGTTCTTAAAGTGCAAAGTGACCTCCTGCTTAAGGGGCTACAAGCCTGCTGGGAACCGCGTTCCTCCTCTTTCAAACATCTTGACCGAGATAGCAACCTCGCCCAACGCGGCAAAATTCTCATCCGCCAAACAGGGGGCGGCGAAATTAAGCTTAAAGAGAGTTTCGAGAAACCAATTCGCTTATTAATTGAGATCCGCGCCAAAGACCACGCCCCGCGCCGTCCGGGTGCCGAAATTAGCGAATTTGTCACCAAAGCCGGTGATGATGAGTTCCTCGCTCCGCTCGACTTCAAACCCACCCACGCGGGGTCTGTCGCTACGAGCAAAAAGGTCTATACGAAAATCGGCAAAATCACGATAGATGATGTGGGCGAAGAAGATAAAATTATTATTCGGACGGTAAACTTAAGCGCGGATGACCAAACTCAGCTTCTGCCCCTTTGGGCAGGGATGTTGGATGAACAGCAAGCGCGGACGCTCGTGAGCCGAACATTATCCAATGCGGATAGATTTGATCGTCCCTTTGGCTTGCCAGCCTGCCCCAGCCCCCCAACGAAAGCAGCGGAGGCGCTCTGTCTTAGCGTTCACCTCCCCTGGAATCAATTTGTCATCGAGGGGATGCTCGCCTACGGCTACCAAAGCGAGGCAACGCGGCTCTTTGCCCATCTAATGAATGGGATTATCCAAAATCTTCAAGAGAATAATGCTTTTTACGAACGATATAATGCCGAAGTTGGCACTGGTGTCGGCGAGCGAAACGCGCTGGTTGGCTTGGCTCCGGTCGGTCTTTTTTTGCAGATTCTCGGCGTGCGCATTCTCTCCTCAACGCGCGTCCGGCTGGAGGGCGTAAACCCCTTCCCCTGGGTGGTGAAACTGCGTTATCGTGGTTTGGAGGTTGAACGGGGAATGTCGACGACCAAGATTACCTTTCCAAATGGCAAGCAAGCTGAGGTCACGGACGAGGCTCCGTGCATTGTGTCCATTTAACTGTCCAAATTCAAGAGAACAAGGGGACTCTATCGGGAAAAAATTATGGAAGAACTCGCACATACGATTATTTCAGCAGAACGGGTCGTTTTGCTTTTGCTACTCATCGCCCTATTGGTTTCCATTGTGGCGAAGCGTTTCCGTTTGCCCTATACGGTTGGGTTGGTCATAATTGGTTTGATTTTAACTTTTTTCTCTGATAAGACCTTAGAAATCTCCCCCGAGTTGATTATGGGGTTATTGGTTCCGCCCTTGATTTTCGAGGCTTCTTTTCATATTCGCATTGATGATCTGCGGCGTGATTTTGGGTTGATTATGCTTCTCGCTATTCCCGGCGTGATTATGACAACGCTGCTGGTAGGTGGCGCAATCCAGTGGGGAACGGGGATGGCAATTTCTACAGCGTTGGTTTTCGGCGCGCTGATAGCGGCAACTGATCCTGTCGCTGTGGTGGCACTGTTTAAACAATTGGGGGTTCCAAAACGCTTGCAGATTTTGCTCGAAGGAGAAAGCCTTTTCAACGATGGCACCGCGATTGTGATGTTTGGGCTAATGTTGGATATTGCGTTAAAAGGAAGCTTTGTTCTAAATGAAAGTCTGATTGACTTTGTACGCGTGGCGGGCGGAGGCGTTTTTGTTGGTGTAATTTTAGGATTACTCACATCTCAAGCTATTAGGCGAATTAACGATCCTCTTGTTGAGACAACTATTACAACTATTCTGGCTTTTGGCGCATATATTTTAGCGGAAGATTTGCATGTTAGCGGTGTGCTGGCGGTTGTGATGGCGGGCATTGTTAGTGGCAATATCGGACCGCGCGGTATGTCGCCTACGACGCGAATTGTTGTGAATAATTTTTGGGAATACGGTGCTTTTCTAGCGAATTCTTTAATCTTCTTGATTATCGGATTAACAACCGATTTACAAGTTTTACTGGATAATTGGCAGGCAATTGGGGTCGCCATTTTGGCAATTTTAGGGGTACGTGCAATAAGTATTTATGGTTTTTCCCTGTTTGGAAAGGATATTCCGCTTAAGTGGAAGCATGTCCTTTATTGGGGCGGATTGCGCGGTGCAATCGTGCTTGCGTTGGCATTGAGTATTCCAACGAATTTTCCTGAGCGAGAACGTCTTTTGGCAATGGCTTTCGGCGTAGTTTTATTTACATTGTTAGTACAAGGTTTTTCGATGGATGCGCTGGTCAAAAAGTTGGAATTAGTCAAACGGACTGAAAGCCAAATTGAATACGAACGCCGCCATGCTCGCTATATTTCTAATCGCTCTGCTTTTGAACACCTTGAAAATATGAGCAAGCAAGGGCTACTCTCTGCACATATTTGGAGCCAGATGAAAGCTATTTTTCAAAAACGCGAGCTTTTCTTAATTGGTGCTTTGCAAGAAGTGCTTTCAAAAAACCCTTCTGTTGAAATCGAGGAGTTAGATACTGCCCGTCAGGAGGCTTTGCGCGTTCAACGCTCTGCTATTGGACGATTATTTCGAGATGGGATGATTTCAGAGGATATTCACGAAGAACTGATTAGCGAGGTAGACCAAGCTCTCACAGAAGAACATGTGAATTGGTCGCAGCTTTTGCAAATGGGATCGGGGGAGAAATCTAAGATTACAAAAATGATGGTGGTTATGATTCAAGAAGATGATTTTGAAAGTGCGCTAAAAGGTTTAAGCAGTGCCGGTTTTGGTGTAGATCGTTTGCCTAGCACAGGCGGTTTTTTGAGCCAGCATAACGTCACTTTGCTAATCGGTATCCCCGAAAACCGAGAAGCGGATATTGTGCCGGTTTTAGAGAAAAACTGTAAGAAGCGCATCAAATATATCCGCACGCCTTTAGAAGGAGCGTTTCTGCCCTTTTCCCGCCCTGTCCCCGTAGAGGTTGGCGGTGCGACTATTTTTACCTTTGAGATAGAGGCTTACCATGAATTCTAAGAATATGAAAATGCTCATTGCGATTGTTCGTGATGCTGATTTGGATAAAATTCTGAACGCGTTACTCGATGAGAATTTCCGTGTGACGCGCATCGCCTCCAGTGGCGGATTCTTCCGTCGCGGCAACGCAACATTGATGATGGGAGTAGAAGAGGAGAGAGTGGATGAGGCTCTCAATATCATTCATGATCATTGTACGCCCTCTCTTGACCTCGCGGTTAAGCACGCAACCGTTTTTGTGCTGGATGTAGACCGTTTCGAGCAGATTTAAGGCTAATGTGTATTGCGTATTCCTTATTTTTTAGGCAATCCGAAATATGGGGGTAAAAACTTTACCCTAATCCTGTTCCTGACTCCGCCATGCTTGCCATTTGAGCAGATAATTTTCTAGCCACGCGACAATCCCATATAGCACAAGAGCCAAGACGATCAAAGCGAAAATAGCGACGAAGACCAGCGCGGTATCGTATTGCCCGCGCCCGACGTTGATTAAAAACCCTAGCCCGCGATCTGAACCGACAAATTCGCCGACCACCGCGCCGATGACCGAGAGTGCGGCTCCAATCCGCAAGCCGCCCAAGAAGATGGGTAATGCAGCGGGGATTTCGAGGTAGCGCAATGTTTGCCAACGAGTGGCGCGTAGGGAGCGCATCAGATCGTGCAAAGCGGAGGGGACTTCGCGCACGCCGACAACGGTATTGACTAAAACGGGGAAAAAGACAATTAACGCGCAAATGAGAACTTTTGAGAAGATGCCCGGTCCGAACCAGATGACCAGTAGAGGTGCGATGGCGACAATTGGCACGGCTTGACTAGCAACAAGATAGGGAGCCAAGAGCCGCTCAAAAAGCCGAGATTTGGCAAGCAAGTATCCTAACACAGTCGCCGCGGCGGTTCCTATTAAAAGCCCCAGCAGTACCTCGAGCAGCGTTACGCTAGTGTGGCGAAGCAGGCTTCCATCCGTGAGAGAGCGAGCGAAGCGAATCCCTACATCTGAAGGGGTGGGGAGGATAAAGGCGGGCAAATCAGTTAGGGAGACGGCCAATTGCCATCCCGCTAACGCAAGAAAAAGGGAGAGAAGCGCAATCCAAAAAGACCCTAAGGGAGGGTTGCTACGAGTTGTTTTTTTAAACTTTCTGGTGAGATTGATATTCATGGTAATAAAAAATGCTCCACAAGAATTTCCTTCGAGGCGTGGAGCAGGCATAGCGGCAAGGCGATGGCTGCGCTAAAATAAAAATCCCGAAAACTTTCGTTTTCGGGGCGTAGGGACAGCCAGCACTGGCGCGCCAGAACTGCGTAAAAAACCTTCTTCTATCCGGACTATAACCGTCGGCTTCGGAGTTTCACCGAATCATGTACTTCGCGTTTGCTCAGCACTCGTGGGCTGTATACCGCAAGGGCATAACACCACCGATCGGGACTTTCACCCTGCCCCGAAGGTAAATTGAATTGTAAATAGATTATAGCAGGCTATTAGGGCGCGTCAATATGTGTTTTGTTATATTATTAGTTAGGTGGTCGGATAGTTAATTTGCTTCCTTTTGTATTGCCTCAAGTTAAACGGAAGCAAGCTTAAAACGCGTACGTAGCGGGTTTTCATCCTATAAAAAAAGAGCAGACCAAAGTCTGCTCTTTTCTATTTTAAAATCTATCTTTTTTATCCAGCCGCGATATCTTCCAACATCTTAGTGGAAAGTGATTTCGGGCGTTCAATCGGTTGACCGAGTGCGCGAGCCCAAACATAGTTGGCGGTTACGCCGAGGGCGCGACCTACGCCGAAGAGAACGGTGTAGAAGTCGAATTCGGTGATGCCGTAGTGATATTGAAGTGAGCCGGAAATCGCATCCACATTGGGCCATGGGTTCTTGGCTTTGCCTTGTTCTTTCAACACAGGCGGGACAACTTTGTTCATCACGTTAGCGACTTTGAAGAGTTCGTCGTCAGCGAAGTGAGCTTTTGCATACTCAAATTGCGCGGTGTAGCGGGGGTCGGGAACGCGGAGAACGGCGTGTCCGTAACCGGGGATAACTTTGCCGCTGTTGAGGGTTTCCCAGCAGAAGGCGTTCATTTGCTCTTCGTCGGGGGCGCCGTCAAATTTCTTCTGGACATCCATCAGGAAGGCTAAGCAGTTTTGATTTGCCAAACCGTGTAGCGGACCTGCAAGTCCGTTCATCGCCGCGGAGAAGGAATAGTAGGGATCAGCCAAAGTGGAGCCGACTAAGTGCATCGCATGAGCGGAGACGTTTCCGGACTCATGGTCAGAGTGCAGGATGAAGTACAAGCGAGCCATATCTTCATATTCTTTGG
>JAOZOM010000209.1 GCA_029933275.1 Anaerolineales bacterium
TGACTTTGGACATCGAAGCCGAAGATATTTTCTCGGATTTCTCTGATTTGAGCTATGCAGATTTGGCAAAAGTGGACGCAGAAGAGAGTCTGAAAATTGGCGGCACTTGTTATGAAAATACGCAGGGTGTGGGCGTAGAGCTTTAAAAACTTTTTAGAACACGGAGTTTCTCGGATTACACGGAGAGAGACTTTGTAATTACGGAAAAAAATAAAAAACTTTTCTCCGTGCAATCCTTCGTACGCTCCGTGTTCAAAAAAAATAGAAGGAAGTCTTATGGACTCTGCTATGTTTTGGGAAGCGGTCATCAAGTCACTTGTTTTGATTTTGGCGTTGTTGACCGGATTCGCTTATCTGACCTATTATGAAAGACGGGTTTTAGCGCGTTTTCAATCACGTCTCGGACCCGACCGCGCGGGACCTGAAGGTTTGTTGCAACCGGTGGCGGATGCGGTCAAACTGATTTTTAACGAGGAAGTTATTCCTGCTCAGGCGTATAAAGCCGTTTTTATTCTGGCTCCGATCATTACGATGGTTCCCGCTCTGGCAATTGTGGCTGTTATCCCGTGGGGCGATTCAGTGGTGATGTTTGGACGGGAAATCTCGTTGACGATTGCGGATGTGAACGTGGGTGCGCTCTATATCATGTCGGTGGCATCCATTGCAGTTTATGGCGTGGTTTTGGCTGGCTGGTCGAGCAATAACAAATACGCGATGATGGGCGGATTACGCTCAACAGCGCAGATGATTAGCTATGAGTTGGCTTTAGGCTTATCTTTCGTGGCAGTGGTTTTGCTGGCGAATTCGATGCAAATCTCACAGATGATTGAAGCCCAAAAAGGGATTTGGTTCTTTTTCATCCAGCCGGTTGGCACGATTGTTTTTATGATTGCGACTTTGGCAGAATTAAACCGCGCACCTTTTGATATGCCCGAAGCAGAGCAAGAACTTTCGTCTGGGTTCAATATTGAGTATTCGGGAATGAAATTTGCTCTCTTTTATATGGCTGAGTATACAAAAATGGTTTCGATTAGCTCGATTGTGGCGACTTTATTCTTCGGCGGGTATCTTGGACCGGGCGTGGAACGCTTTCCGTGGCTGGGACCGCTTTATTTGTTCATTAAAATTCTGATTTTGCTATTCGGTATGATTTGGATTCGTGCCTCTTGGCCCCGCATCCGTTATGACCGCCTGATGGCGTTTGGATGGAAGATTTTGCTCCCTTTGGCTTTGGCTATCGTCTTCATCACTGCGCTTGGTATTTTGTTGAATATGCTTTGGTTAATCCCGATTTTATCTCTGGGCGCAGGCGCAGTGGCAGTGCAGGCGATCAATCTTTCTCTGAGGAGGAAGGCTTATGCTCGTTGAATTGTGGCGTGGTTTAAAGACCACGTTCAAGATGCTGATTGACAAACCGGTTACGATTAAGTATCCGGAAGAGAAGCGACCTGTTCGCGAGCGTTTTCGTGGTCGTCATGAGCTGAAACGCTACGATAATGGTCTTGAAAAATGTATCGGTTGCGGACTCTGTGCTGCTGCTTGTCCCTCGAATGCTATTTTTGTGGAAGCAGGTGAAAACACGGACGAGGCTCGTTATTCCCCCGGAGATCGCTACGCTAGTACTTATGAAATCAATATGTTGCGTTGTATCTATTGCGGTTTCTGCGAAGATGCTTGTCCCACCGAGGCGATTGTTTTGGGACATGAGTACGAGCTGACTTACGATAGTCGCCAAAATGCGATTTTTGATAAGAGTCGCTTGCTAGTGCCTCCGCAAGAGAATGTGCAACTCACGCCGCAGCAGACAGAGCCGGGTGTCTACACTCGTCCTATCCCAGCGATGAAGAATACGAGGGACTAGGTGAATTTATGACAATTAATCTTTTCCTTTTCCTTGTTCTCGCAGTAGTTGTGGTAGCGACTGCTTTGGGCATGTTGTTTAGTAAAAATGCGGTTTATTCGGCGTTATTCTTGGTGCTGAATTTCTCCACTGTTGCTGTTTTCTATCTTTTATTAGGGGCACCCTTTATTGCGCTGACGCAAGTTACGGTTTATGCGGGGGCGATTATGGTGCTTTTCCTCTTTGTCATCATGCTTTTAGGCACAGAGGAATTAGAAGAAAGTAAAGTACTCCCGTGGCAAAAACCGACTGCGCTTTTCCTTGCCTTCGTTTTGTTGGTCGAGGGAATTTATTTGATGGTGATGCAAAAAACAACGGGATTAATCACTACTCCTGTTGCGGATGCGGGTAGCCCGGAAGTGATCGGTAATATGCTTTTTAATAAATATCTACTTCCCTTTGAAGCGACATCCATTTTGCTCTTGGTCGCGATGGTTGGGGCAATTGTACTGACCCTAAAAAAGAAAGGAGGGCAGAATTAGTATGGTCCCTGTAACGTATTATGTTGCGCTCTCCGCGGTCCTATTTACAATAGGTGCGTTGGGTGTTCTTATTCGCCGCAATGCGCTGATTATTTTCATGTCGATTGAGTTGATGCTGAACGCGGCAAATCTCGCATTCGTGGCTTTTGCCAGCGTCAACGGTATTTTGGATGGGCAAATTTTTGTCTTCTTCATTATGACAGTCGCCGCCGCTGAAGTTGCGGTTGGTTTGGCTCTGATCGTTGCTATCTTCCGCACGAAGAAAAGCATCGATGTTGACCAAATTAATATGCTGAAAGGATAAGCGAATATGAATTTTTCTGAAGCTCTAAATAGCGGCTTATTCTTCCAATTAGTTCCGTGGATTGTTTTCTTCCCCGTAATCGGATTATTAATCAATATGATTTTCGGTGGAAAGATGAGCGAAAAAGCTGTTGGAACGGTGGCAAGCCTTGCGTCTGGCTTGGCGTTCGTTGTTGCCGTTTTACTAGCCTACTCATTATCTGCTACCCATGGTGAAGTTCATCGAATCTTTCTTGCCGAGTGGATTCATATCGGCGATTTGAAGCTCAACTGGACTTTCCGCGTAGACACCCTTTCAACCGTGATGATGCTGGTCGTCTCCGGTGTCGGCACGCTCATCCACATCTACGCCATCGGCTATATGCACGAAGATGTGCGTTTCAAAGATGACGTAAAACGCTTCCGCCGTTTCTTCGTTTTCCTGAATCTCTTCATCGCTATGATGATGATCTTGGTCAGCGGCGACTCCTACCTGATGCTCTTTGTCGGCTGGGAAGGTGTGGGGCTTTGCTCCTTCCTCCTCATCGGCTTCTGGTACGACTTCGACACCCTCGGACAAAAAAGCACCAAAAATGCCGAAGCTGGCAAGAAAGCCTTCATCGCCAATCGAATTGGGGATTTCGGTTTCCTGCTGGCGATTTTCACCACTTTTTGGCATTTCGGCAGCTTGCAGTTTGATACCGTATTCGAACAAGCGGGACATCAACCTGCTACCGTTATAACGGCAATCACCCTCTTCATGCTAATCGGCGTGGCGGGGAAATCCTCGCAGATTCCGCTTTACGTCTGGCTTCCAGACGCAATGGCAGGTCCTACCCCCGTTTCTGCGCTCATCCATGCCG
>JAOZOM010000033.1:0-3120 GCA_029933275.1 Anaerolineales bacterium
ATAGCGGTTTTCCCTTTCTTCTCGGTCTACGCCGATTCATTTCTAACTTTTCACGCATCTCTTCTGGATAATAAAAAAATGCCTTTTCGAGCAATGCGGTTAATTCCTTCAAAAATGGATAGCGGGGATTATATTCATAAAGCCGCGTTCGCCCCACTTTTCTGCTGACGAGAATCCCCCCTTTTTCCAATTTATCTAATTGTTGTTGAATTGCATAGAGCGTAGCATCAAAGAAACGGGTAATTTCGCGTGCGTAACCTTCATCTCGTTTTAAAATGAATATGAGAACGCGTTCGCTATTTTCGGAGCCAAGCAGAGGAGTGAGCATTTTATTTGACCATTATTCTTGGTTATAAGACTAAGTATACTGGTCATTATATCAGATAATTGATATTCATTTGCACGCGAGACAACAAAAGTCTTAAAGACTTTTGTTAGCTAAAAAAAATTACCCCTGCCGCATCCAGCGTTGAACGGCGTCGTCTGAGTGGTTGTGGTTGCTCATAGCCTCCAGCAATGCAGCAGGGTCGGCATCGTGCAAAAGAAATTCGCGATGCTCTGAGAAAATGAAACCTTCTTTCTCGAAGTGTTCGGTCATCTTAAGCAAGGGTTGATAATAGCCGCGCACATCCAACAAGCCGATCGGTTTGTCGTGTTCACCAATTTGTTTCCACGTGAGCGTTTCAAAGAGTTCATCGAGAGTGCCGAATCCGCCGGGGAGGGCAATGAAGGCATCGGCGAGGACGTGCATCCGTGCTTTGCGAGCGTGCATAGTCGGTTCGACTTCCATGCGGGCGAGGTTATCTTGGGCGAGGAATTCGGTATTCATGCTGGGGATAATCACACCAATTGCCTCGCCGCCATTTTCCATAACGCCCGTAGAAACCGCACCCATTAATCCCGTTTTCCCGCCGCCGTAGATTAAGCGGATATTCTTTTTCGCTAGTAATTTGCCCATTTGACGCGCCGCAAGCAGATAGTCCGCGTGTACCGCATCCGATGATCCGCAAAAAACGCAAATTGAGTTGAAGTTATTCATAGAGAAGTCCTTTAAAATCTAAACCTGACAAATTTCAGAGAGACTCTTTTAAGCAAAGAAGTGCCTATTCACAGAGCCGCTTTCATCCAACATATTTTGCTGAAAATCTGTCAGATTTTTGAGTGTTTTTACTGCGCTAACATGCGCACCATATTATAAAATTCCATGTTCACGGGGCGAGTTTTCGTGGTGACATCCGTCAGCGGAGCGAGGGTAATATCGCGCCCGCGTAAACCAACCATCATATCCGTTTCAGAGTTAAGGAGAGCTTGAGCCGCACGAATGCCGAGCCTCGCCGCTAGATGCCGATCAAAAGCGGTCGGAGAGCCACCACGCTGGACATGTCCCAAAATCGTGACGCGGGTTTTGAAGCCCACATCCATTTTATCGAGTTCACGGGCAAGGTCTGTCGTGCGGAGGGTTGCGCCCTCCGCCACAATAATAATGGCATGGTTTTTGCCGCGCTCATACGCGTTTTCAATCACTTCGGCGACATTTTCAACCGTAGTCGGGAACTCAGGGCAAAGTACGATTTCTGCCCCACACGAGATTCCGGCTTGAACAGCAAGGTAGCCGCTATTACGTCCCATCGTTTCAACTAAAAAAGCGCGGTTATGTGAGGAGGCTGTATCGCGCAATTTATCCACCGATTCCATGATTGTGTTCAAGGCAGTATCTACACCAATCGCCATATCTGTTCCCCAAATATCATTATCAATGCTGGCAGGGATGCCGATTACTTTAATGCCTTGCTCGGCGAGGGCGTGTGCGCCGCGTAGCGTCCCATCACCACCAATCACGATCAGCCCGTCAATCCCCTCCTCGTTCATATTGCGAATCGCTTCGCGTTGCCCGTGTTTTTCGCGGAAATCCTTACTGCGCTGGGCTTGGAGCCAAGTGCCGCCGAGACGCAAGATCCCGCCAACAGCACGGGCGTTGCGCCAGCGTTTAAACTCGCCATTAATTAAGCCTTCGTAGCCGTTCATTATGCCGACCACGTTTGCGCCTTCTTGAAAAGCCGTGCGAGCTACCGCGCGCACACAAGCGTTCATGCCGGGGGCATCGCCACCAGAGGTGAGTACGCCTAAAGTGTAAAATTTATTTTTATTCATTATTTTCTCTCTTAATTTGATAGGTATCAAAATCACGGGCGACAAAGGAATTGGGGAAAGTCGCGCGGGCTTCGCGGAGGACATCTCTCTCGCGATATCTGCGGGAAAGATGAGTCAGGATCAAACGCGTGACCCCGACTTGCTTCGCCAATTCGGCAGCTTGTTTCGCCGTGAGATGACCGAATTTACGCGCCATTTCGACATCTTCGTTAATGTACGTGGATTCGATGACGAGGGTATCCAGATCACGACAAATCTCTAGCAAATTGTCGGTTCGACCAGTATCTCCGGTTATCGCCAAACTAGCGCCTTTTAACGCCTCACCAAGCACTTCGTCAGGAGCGATGCGGAGTCCGTTAGCGAGGGTAATGCTTTTGCCCTCGACCAAGTCGCGGCGGACAGGTCCAAAGGGAACGCCGAGGGCATCCGCTTTATCCACCAAAAAAGGACGGTGAGATTTTTCTTCAAATTTATAGCCAAAACATCCTGCGCCACGATGCGAAACAGGGAAGGCGGTGACAGTGAAATCTTTGGCTTCGAAAATGATGCCGGGCTTGATTTCACGCAGATATAATTTGGTTTGCGGTTTTTGACCGCGCAAAACAACGCCATAGAGCAAATCGTGGACGCGGCTGAGGGTTTGTTTGCTGCCGAAAACTTCGAGTTCGTCGAGAGCTTCCCAGCGCATAAGGGTCGAAAGCAAACCACCGAGACCGAGGATATGATCAAGATGCCCATGCGTGAGCAGAACGCGATTAAGACGTTTAAAGCCCTCACCCGATTGCAAAATCTGACGCTGTGTACCTTCGCCGCAATCTACGAGAAAACGATATTCATCGTGTTTAACGATTTGCGCCGAAAGACCGCGCCGAATGGAGGGGGCTGAAGCGGAGGTGCCGAGAAAGGTAATTTCAAACAAAAGTTTTTCCTAGATTGTTGGTTAAATAATGTCGCTATTGTACCTCGATT
>JAOZOM010000033.1:3220-13259 GCA_029933275.1 Anaerolineales bacterium
ATGGCATCACGGTAGTTAAACGCGGGATTTTTTTGCTAAAATAAGCTATTCCAAGACATGGAAATTATCCTATTTTCAACACGAAAATCGCGAAAAAAGCGAAAAACGCGAATATTTAAGTTTTTTCGCGATATTCGCCAAATTCGCGTAATTCGCGTTAAAAATTTCTATGATTATTCATCTTCAAATCAGTTTTCACAATTAAGTGCCGCGCTACCCACCCCATTCATGCTATACTTTTAGCCGCGAAAACCCAAAACCAAGAACCGAAACCCCAAAATGGCAAAAACAAAAAAACAACCGCCTAAAAAGAAAAAAACATCTAAAAAAGAAGAATCTGCCCAACTGAATTTTTGGCAAAAACTCTCGGTCAATCGCCGCTTGGATGTGGTTGGATTTACCTTCGCGGGCTTAGGATTTATTACCCTCCTGATACTCGCCTCCAGCACTCACAGTGCCTTCACCGATATTTGGGTTAGTTTTTTAACGCATACTTTTGGCTGGGGGAGTTGGATTTTCCCCATCGCTCTGATGCTCGTTGGCATTTGGCTCATCGTTCGCAATCAAGAAAATATCCCTCAAGTCTCCATCGAGCGCATCACCGGCATCACCCTCCTTTTTCTTTTACTTTTGCCCATTTTTCAAATCTTCACTGAAGACCCCTATTATAAAGTCGCTTTTGCGGATGGACGAATTGGCGGCGGATATTTTGGCTCGCTCATTATGCGAACTCTGGGCTTAAATTTAGGTGGACTCGGCGCGACGATCGCGTTTTTGGCTTGGTTGCTGATTGCCCTAAGCCTGACTCTGGATATGAGCATTCACGAGTTCTTCCGCCAAATCAGCCCACCTTTTGTGATGATCTATCAAATTTGGCGCGAAAGATTCGCCGAAATGCGCGCCGCGCGCAACCCTAAAAAAGAAATGCCTCCCGTCCAAATGGACGGTTACGCCCCCACAGAGGAAGAAGCTACCCAAACGCCGCGCGTGCAAATTGGCGTTTCGGCAAAAGAAGAAATCGAATGGTTCTTGCCCCCCATCGCCGAAATCCTCGACCCCGGCTTTGCCCCCTCAATTAACGAAGAATATATCGAAGGGCGCGCTCGCCTAATCGAAGAGACTTTAGAATCATTCGGCGCACCGGTACAAGTTGTCGAAATAAATCGGGGACCCACCATCACCCAATTTGGCGTGGAACCGGGATTCATCCAAACGAGAAAAGGACAAACCCGCGTCCGCGTCAATAAAATCAGCTCGCTGGCAGATGACCTCGCGTTGGCTTTAGCCGCCTCCCGCATCCGCATCGAAGCCCCCGTCCCCGGAAAGGGATATATCGGGATCGAAGTCCCCAACGAAGAGATGACAATGGTCGCCTTGCGGGATATTCTCGAAAGCGAGCTTTTCAAGAAGAAACAAACCCCGCTGAGCTTCACCCTCGGGCGTGACGTAGCTGGTTACCCCCAAATCGCCGATCTAGCCATGATGCCGCATCTTCTAATTGCCGGAACAACAGGCTCCGGTAAATCGGTTTGCGTCAATTCGATTCTAACCTCCATGCTTCTTCACAATACCCCCGATGATTTACGCTTAGTTTTAGTAGACCCAAAACGAGTCGAGTTAACCGGCTATAACGGCATCCCGCATCTTCTTTCTCCAGTTGTGGTGGAGACAGAGCGCGTAGTCGGCGCATTGCAGTGGATGACGCGCGAAATGGATAAACGCTATCACGCCTTCTCAAAAAGCCAAACGCGTAATATCGCCGAATATAACGCCTATATCGAAGCGCGGGGCGGTAAAAAATATCCCTTCTTGGTGATTGTGATTGACGAATTAGCCGATTTAATGATGATTGCTCCGGACGAGACCGAGCGTACCATCACGCGGCTGGCACAATTGGCGCGCGCAACGGGCATCCACATGATTCTCGCCACCCAGCGTCCCAGCACAGATGTGGTCACAGGGTTGATTAAAGCCAACTTCCCCGCCCGAATCGCCTTTGCGGTTGCCTCCAGCGTAGATAGCCGCGTCATTCTCGATCAATCTGGCGCAGAACGTTTGCTAGGGCGCGGCGATATGCTTTATCAGGCTCCCGATGCTCCCTCTGCGGCACGTCTGCAAGGTGTCTTTGTTTCAGACGTGGAGACAGAACGCTTGGTTGAATTTTGGCGTATTCAAGCGGGGCATCCTGCCAAGAATCAAAACCCCTCCGGTGTTCCCGCGGAGGGATTCCCCAATGGCGTACCGCTCAAACAAGTGCAAATGTTTGAAGACGAAATGAACGAGGCAAAGAAGATTGATCCGCTCTATGACGAGGCGGTTGATCTCGTCCGTAGACAGGGACGCGCCTCCGTTTCGATGCTACAACGAAAACTCCGCATCGGCTATACCCGCGCCTCCCGCCTAATTGATGAGATGGAAGATGAGGGCATCGTCTCTCTCCCCACCGGCGGGACGGGCGTACGCGATATCCTCGATTACGGCAAAGCGGGACCGCCCGCAATGAGGTAAAAATTCATCCCCGCAAAAAACGCAGTAGAATTCGCTATACGAGAAATAATTTTGACGTAGATAGTCGTTTAGGTGAAATAAAGTGCCGTATAAACCTGTGAAATTAACATTATGCCGCGCTTTGCGCTGTAGAATGCTTTGAAATAGACGTATAATGTTCAAAGTGTAGTATTAGGCAGCGTTCGAGGTCGCCTATCACCTAGTTAGCCAGCATCGGGCTTCGATAATTTCATGGACAAGAAAACGACGCTTGAATACTTGAAAGATGAGTGGTTGCTGACATTGTTGTTAGTGGGTACGTTGTTGACAACAATTTATTTGCGGCGTGTTCCTGTATATTCTGTTTCTGATGCGGAGACTCTTTTTACACTATTGGTGCTCCTTGTACTTACCAATGGGTTGAAACAGCATAGAGTTTTGGAAAAGGTCACATCGTGGATAGAGCGGGGCAAAATGCTTCCCGTGAAATTGGTGCTTGCGACCTTTGTTTTTTCGGCTTTAGTGACGAATGATGTTGCGCTTTTGGCAATTATCCCTATTACTCTCTCATTGCAAATAGCAATGAAAGAGTGGGTTGTGATTTTGGAAGCTTTGGCTGCGAATGCTGGTTCGGCAATCTCTCCCATTGGGAATCCACAAAACATTTTTCTGTATTGGCATTACGAAATTTCTTTTTGGCAATTTGTAAAAGTGATTGCACCGTTTTCTGTTTTCTTTTTATTGGCGTTGTTTTTAATTGCAGCGTGGTTGTCAACGAAATCGTCTACTGTGAAAGAGATAAATTTTGATGAAACGATTCATTTGACCGCAGTATCTTATTTTTATGCAGGCGCTCTTGTGGTATTTATTTTCGTTATTCTACGTATGTTGCCCTTTTGGTTGGGAGTGGTGATTTTGTTAGGCGTTTTGGCTGTTGAAAAATGCCGCCTTCGTGTAGATTATGGGTTGTTAGCTACCTTTGTCTTATTTTTTGGCTTGACTGACAACATTCAGTTTTTATTTGCTACAATGTTGGCGCACCCACATCATGTATTTTTACTTTCGTCATTACTTAGCCAGATTATCAGCAATGTTCCAGCCGCTTTACTGTTGGCTGATTTTACACCGCACTGGCAGGCATTACTTTGGGGGGTAAGTGTGGGTGGGTTTGGTAGCATGGTTGGTTCATTGGCGAATTTGATAACCTATAGACTGTATCAGAAACAGGAAAGTACAGAGCAACATTTTGCTTGGAAGTTTCACGCAATGAGTTATGTGGCATTTTTTGCAGGTTGGTTGTTGTATGGTGTCTATTTCCGTTTGGCTGGCTAACCATGCATTCACCCGACCCGCCTTCGGCTCAGGTATGCGGCGCGATTTTTGTCAAATTTTTTCAGGGTAAAATCGGGTTGTGTTCGCAAAGTCGGCGGTCAGCTTACGCCATCGGTGGGAGGCTAGAGAGAAGATAAAATAGGTCAATACATTTATATTTTTTATAACATCCACTTGTAACCTGTAGCGTATCATGTTACACTGTTCATGTGATAAAAAACTTCAAACACAAAGGTCTGAAGAAATTCTTTCAAAGTGACTCAAAAACGGGCATACAAGCTACACATGCTCACAAATTGAGACTTGTTTTGGGTCGCCTCCATGCTTCTTCCAACCCTCAGGACATGAATTTGCCCGGTTTGTATTTACGTGAACTCACGGGGAACAGAAAAGGCACTTGGTCTGTACAAATAAGCGGCAATTGGCGCATCACATTCCAATTCACTGGACAAGATGCGATTAATGTTAATTATGAAGACTATCATTAAGGTGAAAAAATGATGCAAATGTATAATCCACCACATCCGGGAGAAATCTTGCGAGAACTATGCCTAGAACCACTAAATATTAGCGTTACCAAAGCGGCAAAAGCATTGGGCGTTAGTCGAAAAACATTATCAGCTATCTTAAATGGGCGAGCAGGTATCAGTCCCGAAATGGCACTCCGCCTATCCTTGGCTTTTGATACATCTCCTGAAAGTTGGCTTAACCAACAAACTCAATATGATTTATGGAAAACCAGCCAAAAATCGAAAAAACTTAAAGTTGAAAGACTTTTTGTTGCTAATTCTGCCTAAAATTGGCTCAGTCGCCAACATAGCCCCCTGTTACAATTTCCCCTTCTTGTCATCTCAACCACAGAACAACTCCAAAAAAAAAGCCCCCGTCAAAAACGGGGGCTTTCATCATCTTATTAATTCGCCGGTCTTAAGGCAAACTGTGGTTTTTCTTTCAAATTGCTAAAGAATCCCTCAGGCAAGGGAATCGGCGTGTAGGTTTCGCCCGTGCCTAAAGTGCCAAAACGAAGATAATAGAGCAAAATTTCTGCTTTCGGACCTAAAGCAATATCCTGATACGCCACAATAAAATGGCTGCCATCCGGACTCCAGCGCGCATCACGGTAACAACAGGTGCTGGTTCCGGCAGGGTCTAATTGTTCAGCTTTATGAGAATGAGTGTTATAAGTGTAAAAATAACCGTAGCCATCATTCCGTTTGAAAGAATTCATCAAGAAAAGGTCTTCCCCATCCCAATCAAATTCAGGGATATATGGCGTAGTACTATTATAGCCACTCATCGTAAAGCGAGCAGAGGGAAATTCATCAATTACATTTAATGCAAGAAGATAATCGTCATCCTCGGCAGATTCGGCAACCGCGGTCGCGGTCACAGCAGAGACAGCAGCGGGCTGACAATTAGACATATCCACCGTTCTAATTAAATCTACACGTGTACTTCCTGAAACGCCCTGAAAACGCATTGCAATCACTTTCTCATCATTAGACCAGCGCAGATCCAGCACAGATTCATCGTCAAAGAAACAACTCCCCAACTCTTTCAGGTCATTACGACTACGCGCCTTTTGAAGCGTCTCCAAATCAAAAGGAAGAATAAAAAGCTCCCGATTCATGCTGATTGCAATCTGCTCACCACTCGGCGAAATCTGAATTGCATCGAAATACTCGGCTTGCTCAATGCAAGTCACCACGTCTTCGACATTTTCTTCCACCTCTACGGTTTTGATACATGTCCCGACAACATAAATCAATGTTTTGCCATCAGGCAACCATTGCAGCTTGCTTTTTTGGGCATTATCGTTCGTCAGTTGGAGCAAATCGCTCCCATCTACATTCATCATCCAAATATCGTTATTGCGGATAAAGGCGATTTTATCCGCCCCGCCGATTACAGGCAAAGCGGGTACAGTTGGCACAGGGGTCTCTGTTGGGGATGCAATGGTAATGCTGGGAATAATCTCCTCTGTTGGGGATGAGACAGGAGCAAGCTCGTTGGCAATAGAGGTCGAAGTCGCGCGTATTGTTGGGCTGGGCGTGCGTCCCGTCGCTGGGAGGGGTAAAAGCAGCTTGCTGAGGAGTCCCAGTCCCAGCAATCCCACCACGACAACCCCCGCGATGATCCAAACTATTTTCTTCTTCTTTTTTTGCGGCACAATAGGTTTGGATTGCACCCTTGTTTTGATAGATGGCTTGGTGTGGCTAGAAAGGGTTTTGACATGCGCCATATCTTCACCACTCGCCAACGCGTTAAGAGCTTCGGCTAATTCGACCGCGGTTTGGAAACGAGCATCGGGGTCCTTTTCCATCGCCCTGTAGATAAAACTTGTCGCCGAAATAGGCAAATTAGGATTATCTTTGAGAATATCGGGAGTGGGGTCGGTGATATGCTTAATCGCCATGCTCATTGGCGTATCGCCATTGTAAGGGCGTGTGCCGGTGAGCATTCGATAGATGATTGTGCCGAGCGCATAGATATCGCTACGTCCGTCTACTTTTTTCCCCTGCGCTTGCTCGGGACTCATATACGCAGGCGTGCCGATGATTGCGCTACCGGTAACATCATATTGCGAGTCGCTAATTTTGGCGATTCCAAAATCAGAAAGGTAGGGGCGATTTCTATGGTCGAAAAGGATATTGGCAGGTTTAAGATCGCGGTGGACAATGCCTTTGGCGTGAGCATCATCTAAAGCCGGTGCGATAATGTTAATGATACGAGCAACTTCTTTAAGGCTAATTTCCCCTTCGGCTAGTTTGTCGGCGAGAGAGCCACCGTCCATATAGCGCATGACAAAATAATGCAAACCCTCATCCGATACACCGACATCGTAAACCGGCACAATTGCGGGATGCTCCAACGCGGCAACAACTTTAGCCTCGCGATGAAAACGCACGCTAAATTGCGGGTCGTGTAGAAACTCCGCGGGAAGCACCTTAACCGCGACTTCGCGCTCAAAGCGTGCATCATAGCCAAGATAGACCGTAGCCATACCGCCGCGCCCCAGCTCGGATTTTATTTCATAATGACCGATTACTTTTTTAGGCTTATTGGAGGATTGTACTGTTTCATCCACGATATTTTCCTAGATAAGATGATTCATAATGGGTTGATTTTATCATCATTTATTCCTTTGCATTTCTCAAATTGCTTACAGTTTATTCTAATTCTCTTGGCGTGTCCCTGTTGCAATGCTATAATCACGCGTATCCGCCCTGGTAGCTCAATAGGATAGAGCAATCGCCTCCTAAGCGATAGGTTATGGGTTCAACTCCCATCTAGGGCATTCTAAAAACGTTAATCTGTTTCTAACAAAATTCGCTTGCAAATTTTCCCTTGATGGTATATTATATTGCAAGCAATCGATTGGGTGCCCCCCTCACCCAGTCGATTGCTATTTAAGTCAATAAACACCCGCAGATATATCTGCGGGTGTTTTGATTCTACTTCGTAAAAAAAAACGGGCGACTATAAAATAGTCGCCCGTTTCTGATTACTGAATACTCTTTACAAATCTACTCTTCGCTCACCTCGCCTTCAATAACATCATCGTCATCTTCGGGGGGGACAGATTCGCCAGTTGGCGGAGCTTGTTGTGCGCTCTCTTCCTGTGCGTAGAGTTGTTGACTGATCGCGTTGAAGGCGTTTTGCAAATCTTCAGTCGCTTTTTTGATGCTTTCTGCATCATCGCCTTCGGCGGCTTTCTTCAAGGTCTCAAGTTTTCCTTCAATATCTTTTCGATCATCATCAGAAACCTTCTCGCCCAATTCTTTGAGCGTCTTTTCGGTTTGATAACCAAGATTATCCGCGCTGTTTTTCAAATCAATCAATTCTCGGCGTTTTTTATCTTCGGCTTCATGAGCTTTCGCTTGTTCAACCATATTATCAATATCGCTCTTATCCAAATTGGTTGAGGCGGTAATGGTCACTTTTTGCTCTTTGCCAGTTGCCTTATCCTTTGCTTTGACATTTAGAATGCCGTTCGCATCAATATCGAAAGTCACTTCAACTTGCGGGATGCCGCGCTGCGCCGGTGGAATTCCATCGAGACGGAAACGTCCGAGCGACATATTATCGCCAGCCATCGGGCGTTCACCCTGCAAAACGTGAATATCTACTGCAGTTTGGTTATCCGCAGCGGTGGAGTAGACTTCGGTTTTACTAACGGGGATAGTCGTATTGCGTTCAATCATCACGGTCATTACGCTACCCATTGTTTCCACGCCTAAAGAAAGCGGAGTCACATCGAGGAGCAGGATGTCTTTCACGTCACCACCGAGTACACCGCCTTGAATGGCTGCACCTACAGCAACTACTTCATCGGGATTCACGCCCTGATGCGGTTCTTTGCCATCCGCCAACTTACGGACGAGATCATGAATCATCGGCATACGGGTTGAACCACCGACCAAGACGACTTCGTTCAATGCGCTGGCTTTAATTCCGGCATCTTTCAACGCGGCTTCAAAAGGTGTTTTGCAGCGTTTGACCAAATCTTCGGTCATTTGCTCAAATTTGGCACGCGTTAATTTTAGTTGAAGATGTTTTGGACCCGAAGCATCTGCGGTGACATAGGGCAGGTTGATTTCGGTTTCCATCATCGTGGAAAGTTCAATCTTCGCTTTTTCGGCAGCTTCGCGCAAACGTTGGAGGGGCTGGCGGTCGTTACGCAAATCAATGCCTTGATCTTTCTTGAATTCATCGGCTGCCCAATTGACAATTGCCTGATCCCAGTCATCGCCACCGAGATGGGTATCGCCATTAGTGGATTTGACTTCGATCACACCCTCACCAACTTCGAGAACAGAAACGTCAAAGGTTCCGCCTCCCAAGTCGAATACAAGGATGGTCTCGTCCTTCTTTTTTTCCAAACCATAAGTTAGGGCGGAGGCAGTTGGCTCGTTGATGATCCGCATGACTTCCAATCCCGCGATTTTACCGGCATCTTTTGTGGCTTGCCGCTGACTATCGTTAAAATAAGCAGGGACGGTGATAACGGCTTGGGTCACTTTTTCGCCAAGATAGGATTCAGCATCCGCTTTCAATTTGGCGAGAATCATCGCCGAGATTTCTTGGGGACTATATTCTTTGCCCGTAACGGGGATGCTAACGCGAACGTCCTCAGTTGGACCTGCTACCACTTTAAATGGCACCATGCCGCGCTCAATTTTGGTCTCGTCAAATCTGCGCCCGATGAATCGCTTAATCGAATAAATTGTATTCTCCGAGTTAATCACTGCCTGACGTTTGGCAGTCTGCCCGACTAGACGTTCACCATTTTTATTGAATGCCACCACCGAGGGGATTAAACGTCCGCCCTCAGCCGATGAAATCACGGTTGGCTGACCGCCTTCCATCACGGCGACTACGCTGTTGGTTGTACCGAGGTCAATACCTATAATTTTGCTCATATCTTACTCCTGTAAAAAATATTTTTTGATTACATTTCATCTAAAAAGATGATGAATATAGGATACCCGATGGATACAAGAATCTTGTTAACAATATATAGAAAAGACGTAGGTGAGGGCTTTAAAAAAAAGCCCGAAAGGCGAAATACCTTTCGGGCTTAATGCTTGTTTTGCTTGGTTTAGGGTTCACTAATTGTAACAGAATCAATTTCAACTTTAACAGGGAGAGTGAAAAAAGAGGAAACACCAACGCCAACTAAACCATCTCGTAAGACATATTGATTGTCTTCATAAACATTTGTTTCATTTCCATTGATATAAAGTTTCAATGTACGCTCATTGCAAATCATTGTGTATTCATTTATTTCTCTACCGACTTTGATTTTATTCGATCCTCCACTTGCCATTGGGTTATAAACTATTTTATTATCATCACGCCTGAAGGCATAATAGAGATCATATAGTCCATTATTTGCGACATTATACTCATACCAACCTTCATCCGTATAACGGCAAATTAAACTGACATTATTATTATTAACACCGCGATTTTCAGCAACTATGTCTATACGCACATTATCATATTCATAGGCATCATAGGTGACGTAAGTCCATTGCTGTTCGCTTTCAAGACTGAAAAGCAAACGTCCATCTTCGATTCCAATAAACATTGTACCGAAATCATCTTCAACATAAAGGGGAGCAGGCCTGTTCGCATCAATAAGGAAATAGGTCCACGTGCCTGTGTCTGTATCAAATTCCTCGGTATAGAATTGTTGTGCAACAGGCTCCGTTGG
>JAOZOM010000210.1 GCA_029933275.1 Anaerolineales bacterium
TCGGCGCATCCGCTTAAAAGAAAAAGGATGAAAACTTTCGTCTTCATCCTTAATCATCTGCGGACAGATATTCTCAGAGTGGCAAATCTTCGTTTTGGAAGGAGATTCCATAGAGCCCCTCCACCACTTCCTGATCTATCGCCAAAGCACGGCGACTTTTCCCGGCAATCCACTTGCTAACCAGCAAATTATAGCCCTTGCCGCGCTCAAATAGTAAGCCGGGGACTTGCCCCATCTGCCTGCGGAGGGCATCGGTGGTCGTGTCGAAATACTGCCCCTGCCCCGCCCAATAATTGCGGACATATTCCAAACAGGCTCCATCATCCAAGTAGACAACTTGCTCATCGGGATTATGCCAGCCGATCATCTCCGCTTTGGGGATGGGACGATGCTGAAACTCTTTGGTACGCGGCGCAAAATAGACCTTTTGCCGCGTCAATAAGCTCCCCAATGCCTCAAAGAATTTGCGAACCGGACTTTCTTTGGCGATTTTCTCGGCTTGCATTTCCACAACACGGGCGAGGGCATCGCTCATCTCTTCGGAAAGGATTTTCGCCTCTTCCTTTGCCAAAACGCCCAGCTCAAAAAAAGCCATCAGAGCCAATTTCTGGGCGGCATCCAAGACAACAAAATAATCGGGAAGACGATTTTGCATTTGGCTTCTTTCACGAATTGCTTTCAAAGACTGCGCTTTGAATCGCTCCAGCATTTGCGTCGCTCTTTCCCAATTTGTGGCTAACCATTGAATATAAGCACTCATTGCCAGCGCATACACACCCTTTTGCGCCTGCTTTTGAGCTTTATCTAATATCGGACGCGACTTTTCACCGGCATTCGGGAGAAACTCGCCGCGCTCAATAGGAATATATAGCATCCGCCCAACCGTGCTTTCCCCGGAAAGGGGCAGTTCGGCGGTGGAAATCACCAAACCGCGTGGAATCAGCGTTTTTGCCTGATAGTTTTTGCTTCGCCCCCGCGCCGAGCGGTTGCCCATACTCCGCACAACTTTATTCGCCGTAGAGCGTATCCTGATGGCATCTTCTTTTGCCTGAAACTGAGGCGCAAAATCGTCTATGACGAGAGGAATATCTTTGGCGGAGAACATCGATTCTTCGAGATGTGTGGCGGTGCTTGTCCAATCGGTGGGCGCGTGATATTGTCTGCCTTCGATGAATGTTTTGCCGAAATGTGTTAGGGCAAGGTGAACGATGGTCGTTTTGCCGCTTTGGGTGGCTCCATAAACCCAGAGAAGGGTATAAAGAGGTAATGCTTCTGTCAGAACAGAGGCGTAAATCGCAGACCAAATCGGCGCGCTCACATGTAGGGGCGCGAGGGTGAGAAAGTTGACACTTTCCCGAATCGCCTTATAGCGTTCTTTCTCAAGCGGCGGCTCCGGGA
Organism: Anaerolineales bacterium; assembly: GCA_029933275.1. Classification (GTDB taxonomy): domain Bacteria; phylum Chloroflexota; class Anaerolineae; order Anaerolineales; family Villigracilaceae; genus Desulfolinea. The sequence continues at coordinate 1,399 of JAOZOM010000210.1, forward strand.
GGGCGTAACGGTTTAGATTATCATCCAGATCAACCCGCACCTTTTCATCAAAGCCTTGTGCGGAGATGCGTCCGTTGGCGGTTAGAAAACTGCGTTCCCCGTCAATTTCCGTCCAGCCGGTATAGGTGAAAACACGTTCCCTTTTCATCTTTTCAAGAGAAATCTCTTTCACCGCTCGCAGAAAAATATAGCGTTGTCCGAAGGGAAGATATAAAGTCGGGCGCGCCCCCCAATATCTGTCCAGCCAATTCAGCGTGGCGAATTCTTCGGCATCAATTTCAATGGAGGGGAGTTTCTGTGCATTATTCAAGCCTCCCTCAATCACGAAACGGGCTTGGGCTTGGTTTAATCCATCATCGAGAATCAATTCTTTGGCGATGCGCGCATGGAAATTACCCAGAGCTTCGTTTTGAAAGTAGAGAACGCCATTTTTCACTTCACTATAAATGATGGGATTCTCCTGCTCCGCCATGCCGAGGGCTTTCTGCAATTCGGATTTACTTAAGCCAAGCACCTTTGCCGATTTCTTCTGATAAAGCATTTTCAAACCTTCGGGCAAGCGTGCCAAGTTCTCAAAAAGCTCCGCTTGGATTTCTGCCAAATCTTGCGGATCAGCTCCTTTCGCTTCTTTGATGAGTCTGTCTATCCATGTCTCGGATTCTTTCAGAAGCGAGAAGAGATATTCTGCTTTCAAGCCATTTTGTAACCCAGCATTGAAATCCTTGAATGGTAAAGCAGGCAGAAGCATTAATAGCGGTCCAATCGCCTTTGCGATTTTCTTCTGCGTTTTCTTTTGAAGTTTCTCTATATTTGCTTTTTTCTCATCTGAAAGTCCTTCTTTGAGCAAATCGTTATCCAGGGCAAGGTAGATTTTCTTATAACGTAAGGCACGTTTCAGCTCATCTTCAGGGATATTGCCCACACCACACAGAGCCAATGCAGAAAAGCCAAGCTGACGGAGACTTTCCGCATCCATTTGCCCCTCTACGATGATGAGTTTTTCGCGCTCTTTGCTTTCCGCCCAATAAACTTGTCTTTTGCCCGGCAGATTGCGAGATTTATCTTTTGGGTCTTTTGGAGCAAGTGCCCGCGCAGAGAAGTAGCTTGTTTTTCCTGCTCTTTGATGGGGCATAATAATATACCCATCTGAAGAAGCCGCCTTTCCTTTGGCGTTGGCGGTAAAGTCCTGTCCATCTCGGCGGAGTAAACCGACCTTTTTCGCCAAGACAAGATCGAAGCCTTTCTTCTTCAGGCTTTGATGTAGCGCAGTCGTACTCTCAGCATATCCCCAGCCAGCCAAACGAATACTTTCTGCGCTAAAGCCACGTTTCTTCAAATAGATACGTGCTTGTTTCCCTTTTGGAGACCAAAGTTCTTCCGCAAAAAAGAGCGCAGCTTCTTGAAAAAGATGACTTCGCTTTTTTCGTTTCATTACTTGCTCTGCGTTTTCTTTTGAAAATCCAATCTGCTCTAAAGAGATACCAGCTCTATCAGCAAGATAACGTAGAGAATCAGCAAAATCTAGATTTTTCCAAGCTCGTACAAAGTCAATTACATCACCACCTTCATCACAGCGATAGCAGAACCAACTCTGGCTATCTTCATAAATGGCTAAACTTGTTGGGTTATCTCCATTATGTAAGGGGCATTTACCGCGTAACGTATTGCCATTGCGTTGCAGTTCAACACCAGATTTCTCGACAATTTCAACGAGAGATATACTCTCTTTGAGTTTTTCTAAATTCAGTGTAACCTTTGCCTTATTCATGGTAGAATCAGCGATAACATGATGTGCAGAGGTCATCTCTGCGGAAACCGCCGTTGCATCGGCGGTTTTGTTTTTAATATTCACTATTTATCTCCTTTATGATTGAATTTCAAGTTTTGATACTGCCTGCGCCAAATCTTGTGCGCTGGGAGTGATATAGATGCGAGTGGTTTCAAGAGAGCTATGCCCCAAAAGAGCGGCTACCTTCTCTAAACTCACGCCACTATTGACCAAGTTCTTCGCAAAGGTATGGCGCAAGATATGTGGGGATAAATCAGGCAAGTCTGCATCTTGGCCATAACGACGTACAATCCTTTGTACCGTACGGTGACTGAG
>JAOZOM010000211.1 GCA_029933275.1 Anaerolineales bacterium
CAGGGATATTTTCTTCCATCCAAGACGCCAAACGAGAAGCGTCTTTTTGATATTTTTGGACAGTTTTTTGTAAATAGGCTGAAGCAGTAGCCTTATCTGGTGCGTTGAAGATAGTCCTGATATCTTCTGCGACCTCGGCTTGCCTGTCTTTATGTGGCAGGTAAGTGCGAACTCTATCAATGTTTTGCATAGAAAGCCCCTTCTTGATACAAATTCCCTTAATCCGCCGCCCTCGCAACCTCATCTGCGGCAAAAACAACTTCTTTCTTTCCGGTCAGCATATCTGTTATTTTGGCGGCGACCAAGTTCAAATGTCCGGGATGCGCTACAAAATCCAGATCATCGGCGGGGACTGTCAGAACGGGGCAAAGGGTAAATCCATCAATCCATGATTCGTAGAGGTCGTTTAAGCCAGATAAATAATCGGGGGCAATCTCGCTTTCATAATCGCGCCCGCGTCTTTCTATCCGTCTTAATAAAGTTGATGTAGATGCCCGCAGGTAGATAACTAAATCGGGGGGAGGTAAAAAACCGATGACGGTTTCGTAGAGTTCTCGATAAGTTTGATAATCACGCGGTTGGATATGCCCCTGCCTAGCGAGATTTTTGGCGAAGACTTCGGCGTCTTCGTAGACACTACGATCTTGAATGACAGAGGTGGGATGTTTTGCCAAATCGTGATGACTGCGCAAACGATGCGATAAAAAGAAAACCTGCGAGTGAAATGACCATGCGGGCATATCATCGTAGAAATCGGCAAGATAGGGGTTTTCGGCAACCGGCTCGTAGAAAGGTTCCCAGCCTAGTTTTTTGCAGAGCATCTCAACGAGCGTGGATTTCCCCACGCCGATATTGCCCGCAACAGCGACGAATTTTTTCATACTTGCTCCTTATGAAGTGTTTTTTTGCGTATACAAGAAAACCGCCAAGATGACGGATTATAACGTGACATCTTGGCGGTCGAAAGAGAAAAAGAGAATTTTTAGTTAGCGTTTTGGCTTGCAAGTTCTTGGTCTATAGCTTGTTTAAAGGTTTCTAGCGGATGTGCGCCGATGAGGGGAATCCCGTTGAGATAGAAAGTTGGGGTGCTATTAACGCCTAATTCTGTTGCGAATTCTAAATCTCTTTGAATCTTTGCCTGATACCGATGATCGCTCAAGCAGGTGTTAAAAACATCCATATCCAATTCGAGTTTTTTGGCATATTGGATATAAGCTTCGTCAGTGAGACCGTATTCATAGCTAAAGAGTTTATCGTGATATTCCCAGAAAGCACCCTGTTCTCGGGCGCATTGAGCGGCTTCGGAGGCGGGAAGAGCTCTAAAGGGGACATCACGATAAACAAAGCGGATTTGGTCGGGATAAGCCGCCATCAAAGCTTTAAAGGTTTCGTTATGCCATTTGGCGCAGAAAGAGCATCCGAAATCGCTAAATTCAACGAGGACAATGGGGGCATCTTCAGGTCCGATGCTGGGATAGCCCTCTATGGAGATCTCTTTGCGTTGGACAACAATGGTATCGGGAGCAGGTTCTTGTGCGGCAACTTCGGCGGAGGCTGTTGGGGTGGAGGGGTTTGTTCCCCAAATAAAATAGCCAACGAGAACGCCTAGAGCAAAGGTAAAAATCGCGATGACAGTATAAAATTGGTCTTGTTTGAAAGAGACTATTCTTTCATTTTTGGATGTAGGTTTAGATTCCATGTGGCAGATTATATCATCGGGGGAGAGGTGATTTTTGATAGCGTTTACGTCTAAATTTTGTGCGGAGAGCGAGCGCCTTCTTTCTTATCACTTTGAAACGTGTCAGGAATAGGAGTATTAAGAAAAACCCGTAAGTAGCGGGAAGGAGAACATCACCTTGTAGAGAGAAAATATCCCCTTTGCGTGCCCACGCAAAATGTATTACGGCGAGAGGTGCAATCAGGTAGACGAGATAGTGAAGCCGTCGCCAATTTTTGCCTAATTGAGCTTTCCAATATCCAAAGGATGTAAGGGCAAGAGGGATGAGAAGAATGAACGCGGCTGAACCTGCCCAAATAAAACGATTTTCAAGAAACGCGTTTTGCGTGAGAATCCAAGAAAACTCGTAATCTATGCCCACAAAAACAAGGACGTGCAAAGAGGCGTAGAAAAAGGCATATAGCCCTAATATGCGGCGATGTCTGATTGGCTCTCGCCACCCGAAAAGGATATTGAGAGGGCGAGAAGAAAGAGATAGAAAAAGTAGCGAGAGCGCGGCAAAGCCGGTGCGCTGTTCTAAATCCTGAATGGGATTGGGGCTAAAGTTATTTGTCAAATAATCGAAGATTAATTTAGTGAGAGGGAATAAGGCTACAAGGTAGACTAGGATTTTGAGTGGAGTGAATTTTTTCATGGTCATATTAAAACTTGTCAAATTTGCTAATAGAGTTTTGCAGGATTCATCCCTTCGTAGAGATGGGCAACTTCTGCGGCGTAGCCGTTGAAAGGGAGCGTGGGGCGGCGTTTTAATTCGCCAATTCTGCGCTCGCTGGCTTGCGACCAACGCGGATGCGAAATATCGGGATTGACGTTAGCGTAGAAACCGTATTCATTTGGCGCAATTGTTTCCCAGAGTGTGGATGGTTGTTCGGCGGTCAGCTCTATCTTGACAATAGCTTTGATGGATTTAAAGCCATATTTCCACGGGACGACAAGCCGGATCGGCGCGCCATTTTGGCTTGGGAGCGGTTCCCCATATAGCCCTGTGGCGAGGAGCGTGAGATCGTTTAATGCTTCATCCAAACGGAGTCCCTCTTGATAAGGCCAAGGATAAAGCCCGTTTTTCATCCCCGGCATTTGATCTGGATCATTAACCGTCTCAAAGCGGACATATTTTGCATCAGGCGTTGGCTCTACAGCTTCGAGCAAAGAGGCGAGGGTGAATCCGCTCCACGGGATGACCATGCTCCAGGCTTCGACACAGCGCATCCTGTAGATGCGTTCTTCAATCGTGAATTGGCTGAGTATCTCATCCATGTTGAAGGTTTTGGGATTGTTGACCAAGCCGCTGACTTCCACTGTCCAAGGGACAGATTTGAAATCTTTAGCGAGAGGGGCAACACGCTCTTTGTCGGTAGTGAATTCGTAATAATTATTGTAGCTGATGATAGATTCGTGTTCAGTGAGTTCGTTGGAGAGAGAATCTGTTTCTAGATCGGATGGCAAGTTGGAGGTTGCGAGCGGAGCGGGTGCTTCATCCGCAGAGGTGCCGCAAGCTGCCAATAATGCCGCACCAGCGGTGACGATTCCCATCTGCTTGAGAAAATCCCGCCGAGAGAGGTAATCCTTTTTAGAGGTGATTTCGGAGAGGTGAATGGGGACGGATTTAGGTTTCAAGTCCATTTTTGTATCCTTGAGATTAATAGATAAAGTGGAGTGAAAATAGCATAATTGAGAAAGGGAGTCAAATAAGAGGGTTTTAAGCTAAAGGGTTTAAACAAAAAAAGGACGAGCATAAGCCCGTCCTTTTTAATGTTCTGA
>JAOZOM010000212.1 GCA_029933275.1 Anaerolineales bacterium
GCAAACAAGCCTAAATTATGTGTGGGCGGTTATTTATCCCAGATATGCAGAAATCTGCGGGCGTGGTAAATTTCATCATTTTAAGGTATCCTTATAAACGTAATGTCCACTCAAAAAACAGGAGGCTGACGTGCTAAACGACATTAAAGCAGATGCTAAAAAACGTATGCAGGGAGCTATCCAATCATTAGAAAATGATTTGTCACACATTCGTACAGGGCGCGCATCCCCCGCCTTGGTAGAAAATATTCGTGTGAGTTACTACGATATGCCCACCCCGCTACAACAGCTCGCCTCGATCAGCGTCCCTGAACCGCGTTCTCTTTTAATTAGACCCTTTGACCCTTCAACACTGAAGGAGATTGTGCGCGGGATTCTTGCCTCTGACCTCGGACTAACCCCAAACAACGATGGAAAGGTCGTGCGCCTGAACTTGCCCTCGTTGACCGAAGATAGACGCAAAGAATTAGTTAAGGTCGTTAAACGCCGCGCCGAAGATGCGCGCGTTGCCGTGCGGAATATCCGCCGAGACCTAATCCGCGACCTGCGAGATTATGAAAATGAAAAGCTCATCTCGGAAGATGAACAAAAACGTGGCGAAGACGAGCTACAAAAAGAGACCGATTCTTTTGTTGCGAAAATTGACAAGGTTTCTCAAGCTAAAGAAGAAGAAGTTTTAGAAGTCTAAATAAAGATGGGCGAAATACTCCAAACCACGCCCGAAAAAATGCCCCAGCACGTTGCCATCATCATGGATGGTAACGGTCGCTGGGCATTGTCGCGTGGCAAACCGCGACTTGCCGGTCATCGTGCCGGGACGGAAAATCTCCGTCAGATTATCCGCGCCAGCGTAGAGTTTGGGGTTAAATATCTTACCATTTATGCTTTTTCCACCGAAAATTGGGGACGTCCTCCTGCCGAAGTTAAGGGATTAATGCACATCTTTGAGAATGTAATTGATAAAGAATTAGACGAACTTCACGAAGAGGGGGTACAGTTAAGGCATATCGGAAGACTCGAAAAACTCGCTCCCAAATTACGCAAAAAAGTATTAGCCGCAATTGATCTCACCAAAGAAAATAAGCATTTGATTCTTAATATCGCTTTTAATTACGGCGGACGGGATGAGATTGTTTACGCCATTCAAAATATGCTTCGAGATGGAGTTTCTTCCGATGAAGTAAATATCGAATTGATTAACCAATATCTCTTCACTGCTGGCACGCCCGACCCCGATCTCATCATCCGCACTTCCGGTGAATTGCGAACAAGCAATTTCTTAATTTGGCAAAGTGCCTATTCTGAATGGTATATTACGCCAACTTTTTGGCCCGACTTCAACAAAGAAGAATATGCCAAAGCTCTCAATACTTATACCCAACGTGATCGTCGCTTCGGTGGCGTATCGGATGAATCTTATGAGTAAAAAATGTTACCACGCCTCTTAACTGCCCTCGTACTTGCCGCAATTGGAATCCCTGCAATTATCTACGGGGGCATTTTCTTTTGGGCATTAATAGCTGCTTTTATCGTCATCGCCGCGTGGGAATATGTCAACCTAACGCGCTCTGCAGGTTATCAACCTGCCATGCTAATCGCTGTAGGCGGTGCCTTCTCTATTTTTCTTGTGCGGAACTATTTCCCCGCTTACGAGAGCGCAACCCTGGTTGCCCTTGTCTTTCTCGGAATGGCATCTCACTTAATCGCTTTTGAGCGCGGACGAGACCAAGCCGCGAGCGATTTTGCGATTACAACCACAAGCCTCATTTATTTTGGTTGGATTGGTTCTTATCTGGTCAAATTGCGCGAACTCCCGGAAGGTCTTTTTTGGTTCTCTCTTGCCTTGCCAACCGTCTGGTTTGCAGATACGGGCGCATACTTTATCGGGAAAAATTTTGGAAAGCATAAACTCAGTCCCCGCTTGAGTCCGAAGAAAACATGGGAGGGCTATTGGGGCGGTGTTCTCTTCGGCGTTTTAGCGAGCATCTTCTTTACATGGTTGTGGCGAGAACATCTGCATATCACTTTAGTAGAGGGTGCTTTGCTTGGTCTAGTTTTATCTTTGCTAACCACGCTAGGTGATCTCGGCGAAAGTATGATTAAAAGACAATCAAATATTAAAGACTCTAGTCATATTCTCCCCGGGCATGGTGGTATCTTTGATCGTATAGATACGTGGCTTTGGGCAGCACCTATAGGATATTATCTTATTCGTTGGTTTTTTATCTAAATAAATGGAGGCAAAAAATGGATATTCCCGAAAAAAACAAACCTACTCGAAACTTAGCTCTTGAACTTGTTCGTGTCACAGAAGCGGGGGCATTAGGAGCGGGTCGCTTTATGGGACGCGGCAACAAAGAAGAAGCGGATGCCGCTGCCGTAGATGCTATGCGCCTAATTTTAAAAACAGTGGATATGGATGGAGTCATCGTCATCGGCGAAGGAGAAAAAGATGAGGCTCCGATGCTCTATAACGGAGAAAGAGTCGGGAACGGAGGCTACCCCGACGTGGATGTGGCGGTTGATCCCGTAGACGGGACGCGTCCCTTAGCCTATGGGCAGTTAAACGCGATTGCAACCGTAGCAGTTGCCCCTCGAGGCACAATGTTCGATCCCGGTCCTTTTGTCTATATGCACAAAATCGCCGTTGGTCCCGCTGCAAAAGGGAAAATAGACATCAACGCCTCCGTAGTAGACAATCTTAATGCGGTAGCCAAAGCGCGCGGTAAACAAATTTCCGATGTGACAGCGGTTGTCCTTGACCGCCCTCGCCATAAAAAATTAATCGAAGAGATTCGCAGCGCAGGTGCGCGTCTTCGCCAAATCCCAGACGGAGATGTGGCGGCTGCTCTGATGACTTGCCTTCCAGATACGGGTATTGATATTTTAATAGGCATCGGCGGAACGCCCGAAGGCGTTTTAGCCGCTTGCGCTCTCCAAGCAATGGGCGGCGAAATTCAAGGTAGGCTCTACGCTCGCGATTCCCAAGAATTGGCTCTTGGACAACAAGCCGGCTACGATTTCGACAAAGTGCTCACCATGCCCGACCTCGTTGCCTCCGAAGATGTTTTCTTTGTCGCAACCGGCATCACAGACGGCGAATTACTCAAAGGCGTAAAGTATTTCAGCAACACCGCCCGCACAGAAAGCATTGTGATACGCGGCTTAACTGGCACTGTCCGCTGGATTACAGCCACCCACCGCTGGGATAAATTAAATAAAATCAGCGCAATTCAATACTAACGTTAGTTTCGGATAAAGCAAAATTTGTTTTTTACCACGAATCGCACGGATTTTACAGAAAAAAAGGTAACTACTCAGCTTCAACAGAGACAGAACGCGGATTCACACAGATTCAACAGATTTACGCGGATTTAAAAACTCTTTTTGTCTTTTATCTGCGAAAATCCATAAAATCAGCGTAAATCCGCATTCTGTTATTCTCGGTAGAGCCGCACTTAACCGTGGAATCCCAAAAGAACCGCCAAGACGCAGAGA
>JAOZOM010000213.1 GCA_029933275.1 Anaerolineales bacterium
GTGACCTTTGTGGCTTTGTGGTGAATCCCTAGGAATTTATTTCTAGATAATTACGTAGCATACTCGAAGAGTGCTGAGGGGGTAAGATGGGGGCAAAATCAGGCATTTCCTCCGAAAATTTGGGAAGATACAAATCAGCGGGTACAGATGCCATACTTTGAATTGCTACAGGTTATGAGCATGGATTGAAAACCGAGTCCATGCTAAACTATTCTATTGCACTTTCTTTCGCCAAAAGAAGGAGATATAAATGAATGAGTTACGCGGTCTTAAACATCGAGAGATTCAACTGGACTTAGATTTATATAAAGTCAGCGTTCCTATTCCGGGGTTATCAGATGTCTCATTGAGCGTGATCGATATTTATCCTGAAGGCGCGGGGGAGACAATTTTCTTTTTGCATGGTTTTGCCGGTTGTGCGGAAACGTGGGAATACCAAATCAATCATTTCGCCCATGAATATCGCGTTGTCGTCCCCGATTTACGCGGACACGGACAGAGCGATGCCCCCTTTACCGAATACACCATGTCCGAATTAATCGAAGATATCAACACTGTCGCAGACGCGCTTAATCTCCCTGAAAAATTCATTCTTGTCGGGCATTCTTTCGGTGGCTCAATTTGTATCGAATACGCTGCCGCGCATCCCGAACGATTGAAGAAATTAATCTTGATCGCGACCGCGGGCGAATACCCACTCCCGAAGAGTGCAACGCTGCTTTCTCGGATTCCTGTCTCGGTCATTCGTCCCTTCTGGAAATATCGCCCTCGCTGGAATGCGGAGGTGCATGTCTTGAAGAGGATGATGCTTAACAACATGGGCAAGTGGAGCGGCTGGGATGCGCTCAAAAAAATCACCACCCCGACAATGGTCTTGACCGGCGAGCGTGATCATTATTTTCCACGTTGGGCATTTGATCGCGTCAGCGAAGCCATCCCCGGCGCGGATATTATTGACATCGGCGCATCGAAGCATAAGGTGCAATTAGAACGGCATCAGGCAGTTAACCGCGCGATAGAACGCTTTATTCAAGGTGGTGGAAAGGGTTCATGGCGTGAGCAGGGATTAAGAACCAAACTAGCTCTAACGCGCCCTTGGCTAAAAAGCTACGGTAAACATACTCCTTACACCAGCCCGATTCCGCGTCAGCCTTTACATCGTTTTTTGGAGGCGAGCGCGAAACGTGTTCCGAAACGAATTGCAACCATTTTCTTCGGCTCTACTCTGACCTATCAACAATTAGATCGGCGTGCGAATCAATTTGCCCACGCGCTGCACGGACTTGGTATCCGCCCCGGAGATCGAGTGATGATTGCGATGCCGAATATGCCGCAATTGGTCACCGCTTATTATGCAACGCTCAAAATTGGCGGTGTTGTCGTTTTGCCAAATCCGGATGCAAACGCAGCGCAAATCGTGGAACAGATGAAAGAAACGGATGCCAAAGTTTTGGTGACGCTGAAAGATTTCGCTAGGTTAGCAAATCAAGTTAAAGAACATAGCTCTGCGAAAATTGTTTTAGCGAGTTTGCGTCACGTTGTTTCAAAACGAGTGCATAAAGAACTGCTTGCGCGTTGGCGTGCAGCTGGTGTCAGCGGGGAAGAAGAAAATCCTTGGGTAGAAGAAGGGCAAACGATGGAACGTCTTATTTTGGACGCCCCCGAAGAACGCCCTGAATTCAAGGGAAAATGCGATGATGTCGCCGCGATTCTTTTTACAAGCGGCACGGTGGATAAACCAAAGGGTGTTTGTTTAACGCATACGAATTTGGTGGCAAACGCTTTACAAACCCGCCACTGGATTCCCGATGTGAAATTTGGTAAAGAAGTTTTTCTCTCCGTTTTGCCGCTTTTGCATAGTTACGGGATGACGACCGCGATGAATATCCCGATTGTGGTTGGGGCAACAATGATCCTTTTGCCGGTTTTTGAATTGCAACAAGTTTTGGATCATATCAAAAAATATAAACCGAGTATTTTTCCGGGTGTTCCTTCGATTTACGCGGCGATCAACCACGCGCCAAATGTGCGCGAATACGAATTAAATTCAATTAAGGCATGTATTAGCGGAGCCGCGCCGCTTCCTGTTGAAGTGCAGGAGGCGTTCCAAAAACTGACGCATGGACGTTTGGTTGAAGGCTACGGTCTAACAGAGACCTCGCCGGTAACTCATGCGAATCCGATGATGGGGGATAACGCGAAAGCCGGCTCTATCGGAATCCCGATCCCGAATACGGATGCCAAAATTATTGACCTGATTACAGACAAAGACCTGCCACCGGGGCAGATTGGCGAGCTACTGATTCGGGGTCCACAAGTGATGAAGGGGTATTGGCAAGTCAAAAACGCGAGCGAACCCGACACATCCTTCTTAGATGGCTGGTTGCGTACCGGAGACGTGGCGGTGATGGACGCGGATGGATTTTTCAAAATCATCAGCCGCAAACGGGATACAATTATGACAGGCGAGTTCAGCGTTTATCCACGCGATGTCGAGGAAGTCCTCTATGAAAACGCAAAGGTTTTAGAGGTGGCGGTGGTTGGGGTGACGCGCAAGGGCTGGCTGGGAAAAAAGGTGAAAGCCTATGTGGTGCCGCGACCGGGGACAACGCTCTCGGAAGATGAGCTAATGGAATTATGCCGCAAGCGGCTGGATGAATATGCCGTCCCCTGGGAGATTGAATTTCGCGAGAAATTACCGAAATCTTTTGTGGGCAAGGTTTTAAGACGAATGTTGGTTGAAGAGCAGAATTAATGGATAAAGTTTTTTGGATAAGAGCCGCAGTTTCGAGCGGCGCGATCTCGGCAACGATTTTTATACTCTTTGGCGCTGTGCTTTGGTTGCAGCCCGAATGGCTCCTCGCGACTTTGCGCCGCCGTTCGCCCGAAGTGCTTTATTCGATAGAAACGGATGAAAAGCTGGTCGCGCTGACGATTGATGACGGACCCGACATGTGCGGCTCGCCAAAAATTTTGGATATTCTCAAAGAATACGATGCCCACGCCACTTTTTTCATTATTTCGGGGCATATCCCCGGCAATGAAATTTATGTGGAGCGGATGTTGGCTGAGGGGCATGAGTTGGGGAATCATCTCACCGAAGATGAGCCGAGTATCGCTTTGAGTGAAGAAGATTTTGAACGAGCGTTCTTAGAGACGGACGCGGCGTTGAGAGAATTTGTCCCCGAAGTGCATTGGATGCGACCCGGCTCAGGCTGGTATAACGAGACGATGCTCGCAACGATAAAAAAGCATGATTATCGCGCGGCTTTAGGCTCGGTTTATCCCTACGATCCGCAGGTGGGGCTTTATTTATTCTCCGCATATTATGTTTTGGGAAATGTCAAACCCGGGGCAATTATCATTTTGCATGACTATGCTCGTCGCGGCGGACGCACCGCAAAAGCGTTAGCGATTATTTTGCCCGCGTTAGAGAAACGCGGTTATCGCGTGGTGACATTATCGGAGTTAGTGGCGAGTGGTAATCA
>JAOZOM010000214.1 GCA_029933275.1 Anaerolineales bacterium
AGATGGTGCGAGCGGGCAAAAATATCGTGGATGCGCGCAATGGCGGCACAAGCGGATGCGTGGAAACGGGCGCATTTGGCAAAGAAAATTACAACCTGACGGGCTATTTCAATATCCCCAAAGTGCTGGAAGTAACCCTGCATAATGGCACAGACCCGCGCACGGGCAAATCAATTGGCTTGAAAACAGGCGACCCGCGTGACTTTGAGTCTTTTGAAGAGTTGATGGATGCGTTCACGAAACAAATCAATCACTTTGTTGATATTAAAGTACGCGGCAATAATGTGATTGAACAACTTTACGCGCAGTATTTGCCCGTGCCATTTTTATCTTTGCTAATTGACGACTGCATCGCAACGGGAACAGATTATCATGCAGGCGGGGCGCGGTATAACACCTCCTATATTCAGGGCGTGGGCGTTGGCTCAATCACCGATTCGCTTTCTGCGCTGAAATATCATGTTTTCGAGAAAGAAACTTTTAGCATGGATGAATTACTGTCCGCTCTGGAAAATGATTTTGCGGGGCAGGAGAAAATCCGTCAGCGTTTGCTGAATAAAACGCCAAAATACGGCAACGACAACGATTACGCCGATGATTTAATGAAAGAAGTCTTCGAGATTTATTTTAATGCTGTCACAGGACGCCCCAATACCAAAGGTGGCGAATATCAGATTAATTTGCTCCCGACCACCGTTCACGTCTATTTTGGCTCAGTCATCGGCGCGTTGCCGGATGGACGCAAAGCTGGCATCCCGCTCTCGGAGGGAATCTCGCCTGTGCAGGGTGCGGATAGAAAGGGACCCACCGCCGTGATTAAATCTGTGGGGAAGATGGATCATATCCGCACGGGTGGGACTTTGCTGAATCAGAAACTCACGCCAAATTTACTAGACACAAAAGAAGGTGTGCAGAAATTTGTGCAACTTGTGCGCTCCTATTTTAATATGGATGGACATCATATCCAATTTAATGTTGTTACGAGGGAGACTTTACAGAAAGCGAAAGCCAATCCTGACGCTTATCGTGATTTGATTGTCCGCGTGGCGGGCTACAGCGATTATTTCTGTGATCTAAGCGAGGCGTTGCAGGATGAGATTATCGCGCGGACGGAGCATAAGGGGTTTTAGAAAACCGACCAGAATTCAGGGGGATGGTAATTTTACACAGTTGCGTAACGAAAACACATCCCTTTTGCGGGGATGTGTTTTTTAACGGAGGCAAGCTCAGGGTCACGCGTGTTTCGAGAGTTTACGGCATGTCCATCAAAGTTCCTTGTTCCCAATAATATTCAAAGAGAGCTTGGGAATCGTCGATGGCGATATTGAATTCGGTTAGCCCTGAATCTCCATAGGCACTATAGCGGAAATTCTGACTGCCGGCTACAAGAAATTCATCATCCACAAGCACCTATTTGGCATGCACAAGACCCGTAAAATGCTGAATTTCAACCAAATCGCTCAGACCGCGCTTCTTCAATTTTTCATAGAAGATATTCATGGCGATATTATTCTCGAAACTCTCGATGCCGTCGTCTTCGATCAAGATACGGGCGCGAATATGCTCTTTTTCCCTAGTTCTACCTGATTTTGTGGTTGTCATTTTGAGCCTGCAATTGATGTAGAAATAAGCATATTGTGAAGCCAGTTGTCGTGATAAACAAAGCCATTGATTTTATGAACAGGTGATTTGAACTTTTTACGAATTTTGGCTCTCGGGCAATAATACCAAACCCTGAAACCGATGACCGCACCTGCCAAGCCGAAGGTGTTTGCGGAGGTTGGTATTTTAGTTTGGCAGTCTTGTAGTCTTGTAGTTTCAGCCAATACCTTCGCCAAAACGAGCGGGGCTGTCCAAGGGGCGCTACGCGAAAGCCGCCTGCTTAAATCGGAAGCCCTGCGGGCTGGACGATATTAGTCCCGGAGGGGCTTTCATGGGATAAGGCAGGATTTTAGTCCGCACCGAAGTTTGGGGGGTAATTTCTCCGCAGGATATAAAACTGTTTCAGCAAAAGCGCACCCTTTTTTATTTGAAATACGATCCTGACAGAGAAAAGCGCTCCCTCCAGTTTTGCAAAAACATCAACCAAAATTGGCGAAAGTATTGTTCAATAGATCACGATTTCACAAAAACAATGTCATTGCAAACGGAGTGACACTTGCGCCCGCGGTGGCAAGCGCTGGTGAACAGTCTCCCGCCCTGAGATGGGGATTGCTTCGGCGACAAAACTGCCTCGCAATACCAACGGCTATACCCTTGCGGTATGGCAAAATCGTGAAGTACTGAGTTTAGGAGTTGTAGCGGCTTGCCAAGCTTTTATGGTACATGCAGGAGGTTTCGCTAGCAATGATGCGGATGGTTATGGATGTTATTGACATTCAGATAAATTGGTTATGAGCGTCCCGCAGGTTTATATTGCCTGAGGTTCTGAATTACAGGAACCTGCGGGACGTTTTACCCAAATAAAGTTAACTGGCTTTAGTGAACAACAATGGGCTTACGTTGTTAATTTTTGTTTTGAAAAATATCGTCCAACGTGGGCGCAACCTCTATAAAGACGTGTGCGCCATGAAGACGAAGTTTTTCTGCGTACAGGAAGGCTAAAAATTGACGACTGGCGCTGTTTTTATGAGGGAATTTTTCAAATTTTTGAATCAGAGATTTTAGAGAAGCCAGATAGAGCTTGAGCGGATCGGCTTTGCTGAGTTGCATCTCGTAGGTGCGGTGATCGGGGTACATTGCCCGCCGCTCTGCAAATAAGATTTTGAGTTCGTCGACGAAAAATCTTTGCATGGGCGTTGCGTCGCTGATATCAAGTATGGGCGCGGAGGATGTAAGGGTGCAGATAGTCTGTGCTCCCTGGGTTTCGATTTTTAGTTCCCCGCCAAAGGTGAAGGCTTCTTTTTTCTCTTTGTTACGGTCTTCCATGATGACCACGCCCGCACAGACGCACGCGGCCTTTTTATACATCCAAGGATGGGCGATGGTTAATTGCTCTATTGTGCCCTCGGGTGTTTTGACGAAGGAGTGCACCCTCTGAACATCGAAGTGTTGTTCGGTTGGGACGGAGGAAATGAAGATATCGAGACGGAAATTATCGGTCGGGTGATCTAGGCGGGGATAATGATAAAGGTAGCCAATTTTGGGAAGTGCGTTTTCGGTTTTCGTATCCATGAAAAACTCCTGTTCGTTCGTAGTACTTTGTCAAGCGTATTTTGATGGATAAAACGCCCAGTCTCTGAGCGGAGCCGCAACGGAGTGGAGGCGTAGACGAAGAGCGGTTTACCAGAGAGGCCGCCCTTACCCAAAGGGCACGCTGTCGTCTGCGCTCCCTATCGTCCGCTCCGCTCAGGAACTACCATCTTTTTTTGAGAAATCATATCCAGCGTATCATACTTGACAAAGCAGTAGGGTATTTTAAGATAAATTTTCGCCTGTGAGAGCAGGCGATGCATTTATTGTACTACCATT
>JAOZOM010000215.1 GCA_029933275.1 Anaerolineales bacterium
ACGCGTAGAAATCAACTTCTTCGAGAAACTCATCTATGGCTTGTGGCTGGTCGGGGAAATAGGCTTGATATAAATTATGCGGGTTCCAATCTAGGAGAACGCCGCCGAAATCGAAAATAATGGCTTTGATGGTAGAGGTCATAAGGATATTAAAATCTCTAGCTACACATCAGTTTCAAGGTTTCTAGTAGTTTTCTCACGCAAAGCCGCTAAGTCGCTAGGAAAAATCTTAAAAACTTTGCGTCTTAGCGTCTTTGTGTGAGACATAAATATATTTTTATTCAAAGTGATGTGTGGCTAGTTAAAATTTATTCTTTTCGCGCTTTTTTCTTTTCTAATAACCGCCGTATCCGTGCATGGCGTTCGCGGGTGAGGGGATAGAACCACGCCATTGTGATCGCACCGATTAGCATCAACGCGCCGAGAGGTCCAATTAAGAAGCGCAATGCTTTCAGTGCAGAATCAGGTTGGGTGAAATAAACCGCGCCCTCTGGTGGAGATTGATAGCCAAACCAGCCTATCACCTGCAAACCGAGAAAAATCGCCACAGCCCCTGTTAATTTGCGGATGAAATTCTTAATCCCGTAATAAATGCCCTCTTGTCGTCTTCCCGTGCGGAGTTCATCCCATTCGATGACATCGGGGAAGATGGAATCGGGGAGAACATGCGCTGTGGCGACAGAAAGTCCCGCCAAAACGGATAAAATCAACATCGTATTTACTTGTCCGGGTTTGATGGAATAAATAATCATCAAGACCACTGTCCAAAAACTCATCCCGATAATATAGGCGTAGCGTTTGCTTAACTTCTTTGCCAGCCAAACCCAAAGAGGCAGTGCAAGAACCGAAGTGCCGAGTAAAAAGGCAAAAACAGTCGATTCGAGGGGCATCCCCAGAGCTTTGAAGAGTAAATCTCCCTCCGCAACCCAATAAGTGAGATAAAAAGGAAGCATGAGTGCAACGAGATCAAAGGTAATCCAATTGAAAACGTAAATTCCGGTCGCGAAGCGGAAGGGGATATTTTGCCATGCGGTCCGCAAAATTTCTTTTAGGGGTGTTTTTTCTTCTAACTCAATTTCTTCTTCGCTCCGTTCACGCTCTTTGATGGTGAAAAAGATGAGTAAAAGCGGAATAATCGCTAATCCACCAAAAAGGGATGCCACGATTTGATAGCCTTGTTGTTGAGTCGCACCGGAGGCGAGAGCCGCATCTATCACGGCGGGGGCAGCGACCGCGGTGACAAGAGAAGCGAGCAAGTTGAAGAACATTCTAAAGCCGGTTAGTGAGGTTCTTTCGTCGTAATCACGCGTAATTTCGGGAGTTAATGCATAAAGTGGCACGAAGATGAAGGTCTGGAGCGTATCGCTGAGCATATATGCCAAAGAAACGCTAATCGCCAGCGCAATCTGACTTTCCCACGGGGGAACCCACCACAGCATCAAAAATCCAAAACCATAAGGGATTGCAAACCAGAGCAAAAAAGGTCTCCGCCGCCCCCAACGCGTTTTTAGACGGTCGCTAATCATTCCAACGAGCGGGTCGTTGATGGCATCCCAAATCACGCTAATCAGCGCGGCAACGGAAGCAAGCCGAGCGTCGAGTCCGACCACGTCTGTTAGAAAGATGGCGTAGAAGATTTGGCGAAGTGTGACGAAGCTAGAGATGCTCCAGTCGCCCGATCCAAAAATAAGTTTTTTCCAGATAGGAAGGCGTTCGTTGGATGCAAGAGCAGGTGTGTTAGACATGATGACTCCTCAGTGAAATTTACTTTTGGATGCGGCTTATTCTTCTTTGGTTAATCCATCTAGCAAGTCTAACACCAACTCTTTCAAATCTCCTCGATTTGGCAGCGTGCCGATTAGTCCATACATCGGAGCCATCCGTTCAGGCAAACCGCCACCACCTAAAAGTGCGGAAAATTTTTCCATAATCCACGTTACCCAATTTTCAGGCAGGATGCGGAAGAGGAAGTCGGTTATGGCGATGAGCCACTTCGATGCGCTCTTGCGGATGCTTGGTCGGCGCACCTCAGCAACGGATTTGGCGAGATCGGCGATAAATTCATCTGCCACCTCAGCATGGATATAGTTCGCGGTTACATGTAAACACATGGGGAAATGTTGCCGATCTAAATGCCAGCCGTATTTATGGAGTTCATCGGCAACTTCATAAATATCAATCGAGGAATCATCGGAAGCAATTGCAAAGACGCTCATTTCAGGGTCGCTGAGAACTTTGACTCCCTCAATGGCATTGACTCCCGCCTGCATCTTTTTGACGGCTTTCATCACTGTATCTGTAATCTCAAGATAGCCTTCTTCGCCAAGGTAATTCAAAATTGCCCATGCGGCTGCAATTGGTCCCGCCGGACGCGTCCCCGCAATCGTTGGGGAGGGATAAATCCCGCCCGACCAATCAATAGAGACGAACATTTGATAACGGCGTAATTCCGGTGTGCGATAAAGTACCACAGACGCGCCTTTCGCCGCATAAGCAAATTTATGCAAATCCGCGGACATGGATGTTACGCCCGGAATATTAAAATCAAAATCGGGGACGGGGTAACCGAGTTTCTTTACAAAGGGGAGCATAAATCCGCCTACGCAAGAATCGGTGTGGAAGAGAATTTCATTTTCCTGCGCTATTTCGGCTAACTCGCGGATTGGGTCTACTACTCCATGCGGATAGGCTGGAGCTGAGCCGACCATCATAATCGTGTTTTCATTCACGGCGGCGCGCATCGCCTCTACATCGGCGCGCAAATCATCGCGGACGGGAATAAAAACCGCTTTCAACCCAAAATAGTGTGCTGCTTTCTCAAAGGCGGGATGTCCGCTTCGCGGCAAAAGAATCTCAGGCTCGGTCGCTTTCGGGAGGTGGTCACGCGCCCAATCTCGCGCGGTTTTGACCGCGCAAAGAATCGATTCTGTCCCACCTGAAGTCATATTCCCTGCGACATTCTCGTCCCCATGCAATAATGTGGCGGACATGGCGACCACTTCTGTTTCAAATTTCCGTAAACTAGGGAACGCGGTTGGGTTGAGACCGTTTTCGGAGAAAAACATCGTAAAAGCGTCTTGCAGCAGGGAATCAATCTCTTCGTTAATATGATAAATTAGACCAAAAGCTCTACCTTTTTCCCACTTGACGTCTTTATCACGCGCGAGGCGCATTTCTTTCAAGATTTCTTCTTTAGAACCTTTCTTTAAAGGGATTTGAGCCATTGTCTTTCTCCTTGTAGTGATAATCTCAGAAAACTTTCAGAGATTATAATGCACCAAAGCAAATCTTTAGCTAAGCAGGAAAAATTGTGCTTCTTTATCTTTTCCCGCCAATCGTTTTTCGATTTCTTTGGAAGTCTTTGTGATAGATAAGCCACCATGTGCCGTGCAACGCAGCGCGGAGGGAATCATTTTGCCCACTTCATCCATCGTCTGAATAACTTCATCAAGCG